>CAIWDQ010000602.1 GCA_903911455.1 uncultured bacterium | reverse complement strand
TGCTGAATTTTTTCTTATAGAGGATATCATACCAATTCCATGAATAAAAATCTCATCTCCTTTTCTTTCTTTAAAAAAAGAATTTGGTTTTGGTTTCTCAATAATCATTAAAATTCCTATTCCATTTCCAAAACTTTGATTGAAATTTAATTCTTCTTCTGCAAAATTAATTCTAGAATGCTCTGTAGTACTTGTAAAAGTATTTAGAAATTCTCTTGCTTGAAGATCTGAAATATATTTTTTACCTTTTCTTTCCAAAAAAACATCAATATAATTTTGATATTGAATGAATGCATTTTCTCTCGCTATTATTGGATTATCTTCAATAAAAGAAATATCTCTAACTTCAAAAGAAGGATCTTCAACTCCGTCTAAAAAATTAACAAGTTTAATTCTTAATACATAATGAAATGCTGCTCCCATGATTCTCAAATTATTTATAACTATAATTATTAGTTGCAAACGTACAAATTTATTTATTATAAACAATAATTAATTTTCAAAAAAGCAAAAAAGCTCCCCCAACCTTATGAGAGAGTTCCCTAATATAAATTTCTTAAATCACCAAATCACCAAATCCTAAGCCATTGGAGGATTAGGTTCTACTGTTGGGTTAACCACCACAACAGGAGTTTCAACCACAACCGGAGGAATTGGAGGTACAACCGGAGGAACAACTGGAGGAACTACCTTCTTTTTCCTACCACCTATATAACGTTTATCATAATATTCAGTAACAAAATCAGGAGCTGTATCTTGGTAGTTATTAACCAATTTATCAAGACGGTTATTTAAATGAGTATCCACTACTTTATACTCTGCATTCATTTCTTTATTACTACTCTTACCCGTAGTTACTATAGCTTTTCCCTTTGGTGAAGCCAATTCGTAAGTGTCAACCGATGCTACTTGTAAAGCAAGATGTCCAACAGGCATTCCCCAATCTACTAAACCTGCGCTAACAGGAATAGCATCTGTTCCAATTTGTCTGCATCTGGCAATTACTATTTCATCATTACCATCTTCCAAATCGCTAGGCGAAAAATCAAATTTACCTTTCAATTCATCATCATTAATACTGTCGGCATAGGGCACTCCTGCATCGCAAATAACTGAAGTATCCTTAATCATTTTGTCATGCTTCTGTTTTTTACCTTTAGTTGCATCATTAGATTTTTTGTTTATCCGGTCTTTCTCTTTTATTTTGGTAATGCCATCTTCCAAAGTTGCAACCTCTGCTGTAAAGGTTAATGAGGCTGTCCAGATAATAATCTTAAGTGTCAGATACAAAAAAACAGCTTCATACATCTGTAATTTCCTTAAATGTGGTTTATCCACTTTATTTTCCCCTTCTATTAGTAAATAAATTATTTTAACAGATTAATGAGCTTAAAAAGAAAGCCCGAAATCCTGCCCAAAAGTATAGTAATTTTTCCATATAAATCAAATATAGTGAATAAAAATTTTAATTATTTTTAACAAATTTCAAATCCCTTAGTCAAACATGTACATGTCAGCTTTATAAGTCCAAATATTTTATTAAGAAAACATTACATTTTTTTCTAAAAGTCATAAAAGTCCCAATTGTCCCTGTCTTTCACCCTCTCCTACAGGAGAGGGTTGGGGTGAGGTCATGTGCACGAATACCATAATCACGTGCAGAGAGACCAAAATCGTATGCACGATAACCAAAAGTATGTGCACGATGACCATAATTGTGTGCACGATGACCATAATTGGATGCACGATGACCAAAAGTTTGTGCACGAAGACCATAATCGAGTGCACAGAGACCATAATCACGTGCACGATGACCATAATTGCGTGCACAGAGACCATAATCGTGTGCACGATGACCATAATCACGTGCAGAGCAACAAAAAAATTGCAAAGCGAATAGTTAAGTAAATATTGATACAGACTATAATACAGTAGTTTATCCTAATATTAATAAACCTAAAAGCCTAAAAGCCTAAAAGCCTAAAAAACTAAAAGCCTCCAAATTCGTAATTCGTAATTCGTAATTCGTAATTTCTCCCAAATTTTACCTATTTTTGCCGTCTTAATTATTAAATGAATCATTTTGGTATGAAGAAAATAGTTTTACGTTTACTGGCAATTGTATTATTAAGTAGTTTGCATCTAAACCTCAGAGCCGATGGCGGGATGTGGATACCGATGTTGCTTGAGCAACTTAATCAAAAAGAGATGCAAACAATGGGCATGCGTATCACTGCCGAAGATATTTACAGTATCAATCATTCAAGTTTAAAAGATGCTATCCTCTTGTTTGGTGGCGGTTGCACTGCCGAAATTGTTTCGGATCAGGGCTTGATACTTACCAATCATCATTGCGGATATAGTACCATACAATCGCATAGTACCCTTCAAAACGATTATCTTACCAATGGTTTCTGGGCTACAAAACATTCGGAAGAAATGTCTAATCCAGGTTTAACTGCAACGCTTCTTATTCGTATGGAAGACGTTACTGCTAAAGTTTTAGAGGGAGTTACAGCTACAATGACAGAAGCTAAAAGAGCAGATGTTATTGACAAAAACTCAAAGAAACTAGAATCAGAAGCTGTAAAAGGAACCCATTATAAAGCAAGTGTAAAGCCTTTTTATTATGGCAATCAATTTTACATGTTCGTCACCGAAACCTTTAAAGATGTAAGACTTGTGGGTGCACCTCCTTCAAATATTGGTAAGTTTGGTGGCGATACCGACAATTGGATGTGGCCTCGTCATACAGGCGACTTTTCTATTTTTAGAATTTATGTTGATAAAGATAATAATCCTGCTGAATATTCAGTAGAAAATGTTCCGTATAAGCCTAAAAAGCATTTAGATATTTCGTTGAAAGGTGCTGATAAAGGTGACTTTACTTTTGTGTTTGGCTATCCCGGTCGCACACAACAATTCCTAACTTCTCAGGCTGTTGATTTACTTTCTAATTATGATAATCCTGCCCGTATTAAGATGCGCGACAAACGATTGGAGATTATCCGTAATGAAATGGAGACAAGTAGGGAGATTCGTTTGCAATACTCTGCTAAATATGCAAGTATCGCTAACTTCTGGAAGAAAATGATTGGTGAAAATAATGGAATCAAACGATTAGAAGCTGTAAATAAAAAGAAAGTTTTGGAGCAAAACTTCATTAACTGGGTAGCAATTAATCCTGACAGACAAAAGCTTTATGGTGGTTTGCTTTCTGATTTTGAATCTACATATAAAGCCTTAAAACCAGTTTCATTAGCTTATGATTATTTTACTGAAGCCGGTCTTGCACCCGAAATTATTAAATTTGCTTACGGCTATAAGAAACTTGTTGATCAAAGTAAAGATAAGAACCTCAAGCCCGAAGACTTTAATAAAACATTGGAAGCATATAAGAAGAGTATTGATGGTAGCTTTAAGAATTATAATCTTGGTATTGATAAAAAGATATTTACCGAGCTATTGAAGATTTATTATAAAGATTGTGATAAGGCATATCAACCTGAAGCTTTCGCTGTGATTACCAATAAATATAAAGGAGATGTGGATAAATATGCAGAAGCAGTTTTTAAAGAAACATTCTTCAGTACTCCCGACAAGGCTCTTAAGTTCTTGAATGCTTATAAGGCTTCTAAATATAAAAAGATTGAAAAAGATCCTGTATATAAACTTGCATTAAGTCTTTATGATAATTATTACAATAAAGTTCAGAAAAATATAATTAACCTTAACGATCATCTTGATAGCTTGTATCGTATTTATACAAAGGCTTTGATGGAGATGCAGCCTGACAAAAGATTTTTCCCGGATGCTAACTCAACTTTAAGAGTAGCTTATGGTAAAGTTAACGATTATTTTCCTCACGATGGAGTTAAGTATAAATACAATACAACGATTCAAGGCATCATGGATAAGGAAGATTCTACGATTTATGATTACGTTGTTGAACCAAAATTAAAAGATTTATACAATAAAAAGGATTACGGACGTTATGCTACAAAAACAGGTGATATGCAGGTAGCTTTTATTGCGACAAATCATACAACGGGAGGCAATTCGGGAAGTCCTGTCCTTAATGCTGACGGGCAACTAATCGGCATTAATTTTGATCGTAACTGGGAAGGCACTATGAGTGATGTTATTTACGATCCTGATCAATGCAGGAATATTTCGCTTGATATCCGTTATTGTTTATTTATTATTGATAAGTTTGCGGGGGCTAAGCATCTTGTAGATGAGATGACCATTGTTAACTAATGCAATATGACCAGGAAGAAGACACCTCTATTAAATAAAGTTATAATAGGAGGAATATTAATTCTTCTTCTTTTTTATATTTATCAAAACAAATATCAGCTTTTACGACTTTCGTCAAGGTATTATTATAAGGTTTACTATAGTTTCTTTCAGAGGAAGCAAGTTGATCAGAGTAAGAACCTTAAGAACTTTGGTATAAAGATACCTAAAAAGTATTCGGTTCATGGTATTGATGTTTCCAAATACCAGAGAAAGATCAATTGGGATGAAGTTGTGAAGATGAAAGTTGATAGTGTAAAGATCTCTTTTGCATATATCAAGGCAACTGAAGGCGGAGGTTTAATTGATCGTCTTTATGATTATAATTGGGAAAATGCTAAGAAATATAATATTGTACGAGGCGCATATCATTTCTACCGACCTAATGTAAACTCTAAAATACAAGCAAATCTATTTATGAGTATTGTTAATCTTGAGAAAGGGGATCTTCCTCCGGTTCTTGATATTGAGTTGTTAGGTAGTGATGTTAAGAATACTGTAAAAGGGATTAAAAACTGGCTTAAGATCATTGAGAATAAGTATAAAATGAAGCCAATTGTGTATACTAACATTGATTTCTATAATAAATATTTAAAAGATAAAGATATCACAAATTATCCTTTATGGATTGCTCATTATTATGAAGACGAGATAAATGATGATTTTAAATGGTATTTCTGGCAACATAATGATGGTGGCAAAGTAAATGGCATTGCCGGTGACGTTGACTTTAATGTTTTTAACGGCAATAGAAATGATTTGCTAAATCTTTGTAAGAAATAAAATAATATTTTATACGAAACATCCTTTATTATTACTTTTTTTAATACATTTGTAAAATTAATTACGGATGCATTAAAATGTATAAGAACTCTGAATTATTTGATGATAACCATTTGTTGTTTACTTCGATGTTGAATGATATTGAGGCAGCACAGCATTATATTTATTTAGAAACGTATCGTTTTAATAATGATTCGATAGGGATGAAGTTCAGAGATACACTTGCAATGAAATGCAAACAGGGAGTTGAGGTTAAATTGATAGTTGATTCGTGGGGAACAAGTGCTTCATTGTCTTTTTTTAATACCTTAATACAAAGTGGGGGAGAGGTGAAGTATTTTAAAAAATTTAAGTTCTTTATTGATTTCTTTACTAAAAACCACCGCCGTAACCACCGTAAATTATTATTGATCGATGATAAAATAACTTATATAGGTTCGTCAAATTTATCAGCTTATAGTTTAGTTTGGCGAGAAAGTGTATTGAAGATTGAAGGTTATATCACCCATTATTTTAAGAAGACATTTATTGAAAGTCTTTCAATTTATAATAAATATAATTTTCATAAATTTACTTTTAAAAAGACTATAAAGTTGGGTGATTTTACAATAGTACAGGATATACCATCTATTTATCGTCAGCATATAAAAAATAAGTTTACGAAGCTCATAAATAATGCTCGCAGGGAAATTCTTATTGAAACTCCTTATTTTATTCCCGGGTTTATGTTAAGAAAAGCTCTTATGGATGCTGCTGATAGAGGTGTTGATGTAAAGATTATCATACCAAAGCATTCTGATGTTCGTCTTGTTGATTTGTTGCGCAACAAATATCTTGGAATGTTATATAAGAAGAATGTTCAGATGTTGTTTTACAGTACTGGTAATCTTCATGCAAAATGTATGCTTATTGATAATGAGATTTTCTCAATTGGCTCTCCTAACTTTGATTATCGTAGCTTTCGTTATCAGTATGAGATTGCATTAATTGGGAGTAATGATAAAATTGTTTCGGATCTTCATAATCATATGCAAAAGACAATGATGAATTGCGAGCCTTTTGATTATGATAAATGGTTAAAACGTCCTAAGATTGAACGTTTCTTTGAATGGATAATGCTTCCATTGCGTCATCTGCTATAAAAAATTAATTAAGTATTTTTGCTATTTAAACACTATGAAAAAGAACAATCCTAAATTTCGTCAACAAGAAAACAATAAAATACAAGAAAAATCCTTAAAAACGAATAAGAGAAAAATAAGTTTAAAGATATATCTTATTATTGCGTTTGTTGTGCCTGTTTTTTTATATTTGCATACAGTTAATTATAAATTTATTCAATTTGATGACAATTTAATTATCACTAATAATATTAAATTTATAAGTAATTTAAGTAATATAAACAAAGCTTTTACCACAGATGCATTTATTAATAAGACTAGTTCATTTTACCGTCCTTTGCAGACTGTATCTTATATGATAGATGCACAGTTTTCGGGAGTTAAAAGCACTTGGATGTTCCATCTTTCAAATATATTATTATTAGGATTTATTGCCTGTTCCCTTTTTCTTCTGATAAAACAATTCTCTATACCACCAAAGCTTGCAATCTTAAGTACATTAATCTTTTGTTTGCATCCACTTTTCGTATCCTCGGTTGCTTGGATACCGGCAAGAGGAGATTTGATGCTTACTTTATTTTCAATATTATCTTTTTTATTTATCATTGAATTTCTTGAGAAAGGAAAGATCATATATTTATTTTTAAACTGGTTTTCATTTACCATTGCTTTATTTTGTAAAGAAACCGCAGCATTTCTTCCATTTATATTTATAATATATTATTTTGCATTCCCTATTAAAAAAAGTTTTAATAAAACATATGTTATAAATATATTTCTTTATGCTTTTTCTGGGATATTATGGTTATTGTTGCGCTCCAAAGCAGTTGGTAATCTCGCATATCACGATGATGTGTTTGGGTTAGATGCTTTAATATCTAACTTAAGAATAATACCTGAATCATTAGCAAAGTTTGTTCTTCCCTCTGACGTTGCACCTATACCGGGTTACTCTATTTTAAATTTAATTATAGGTTTTGGAGTATTAATTACAATCATTATATTATTTATTAGAAATAAAGAAAGACCAATAAGAGAAAAAATATTTTGTATCTCATGGTTTATAATATTAATGTTCCCCCCGATGCTTTACAAACATCATGAAATAGATTATTTAGATCATCGATTTTTTATTCCTTTAATAGGTATATTATTATTTCTATTGTTTAGTATTCCCAAAAGCTGGTTTTTGAATGGAGACATTAAGAGAATATGGATTTTTATTGCTGTAATTATAATCTTGAGTACTGTTACCTTTATGAAATCCGAATCTTATTCCGATCCTATGAGTTTTTATAATACAGCTGTTTCCCAAAATCCAAATTCCAGTTTAGCCTATAATAATCGAGGTGTCCTTAAAAATGATAAGAAAGATTTTCAAGGTGCTATTGATGATTATGATAATGCTATTGTTATTTACAAAAACTATGCAAATGCATATTATAACAGAGGGAATTCTAAAATATCAATAAATGATTTTAAAGGAGCTTTAAATGATTATAATCAAAGCATTTTACTCCATCCAAAAAACTCAGATGCACTTTGTAACAGAGCTAATATTAAAGTTCAAAACAGTGATTATGTTGGTGCAATTTCAGATTATAATAAGGCAATTGAAATTAATCCCAAAAACATGGTAGCCTATTTTAATAGAGCTATTTCTAAATGCAATTTAAAAGATCTTTCTGGTGCAATTGAAGATTGTGATATGATTTTAAAACTAGATCCAAATCATAAAAACGCTCTAAATTATAAAGCTCAATTAGAGCAACAACTTCAAATGAAGAAGTAATAAATTTATGACTAGAAGCATTTTTTATATAAGAAAACAAACATTATTCTTAAATAGTTATATTTTTGGTGAATGATGTAATTTTAATCATAAAAAACATTATTCTGTATGAATTGAATATAGAAATATGAGTAAACAAAAAAAAGTACTGTTTTTAAAGTTGTTGTGAGTCCAATTCTTTTGCTTCCCTACGACTTCAATTTGTCGTGACAACATTTTCTTTGATTTCCTACGACTTCAATTTGTCGGGGCAGTAAATCATTTGCTTTTTTCTGACTTCAATTTGTCGAGGCAATGAATCATTTGCTTTTCTCCGACTTCAATTTGTCGTGGCAGTAAATCATTTGCTTTTCTTCGACTTCAATTTGTCGAGGTAATAAATCATTTGCTTTTCTCCGACTTCAATTTGTCGAGGCAATAATTCATTTGATTTGTTCCCATTTCAAATTGAAGTTGCATAGTTTCTTTAAAATGCGACTTCCGACAAATTGAAAGCTGAGTAGAAAATAAAAAAGCACATTCTTTCAAATTAGAGGCCTATTCTTTTTTTATTTTTGGTATGATTTTTTATTTAGGTATGATAAATTATCGTAAATTTGCATTAATTTAATTTAAAACGATTATGAAAAAAGTAATCTTAACAACTGCCATTATATTTAACCTGTTTTTATCTATTTTGTATGCTCAACAGCCTGTGATGCAAAATTTCCAGTTTGAGAAAGGCGGTTATTATCTAATAGGTATTCGTTCTGAAAGCGATTTTAATGGCTTGGCTGATAGTTTGCGCGAATTTTATACTGATGACACAGTTGTTTTAAATGCAATTAAAAAAGACTGGATATTTACAAAATCAAGTCCATATTATGCTTGTGGTTTTCATTACGAAATTTTAATTTGTAAAGATGGGTTAGATTTAGGTGCTTTTGCAGTAAATCTTAATTGTAATGAAATTATTACTGAATATGGAGCTTTCTTTTTTGAAACAGATCATCTACGAAAGTTTAAAGATGATTTTAAAAAACCTATTAGAAAGTCAATTGATTTTAAAACTATTATTGAAGCAAGAAAATATTATGAAAATGTATTAAAAGATACGATGCTTATTTATACTGAATCACCGGAGTGGCTAAAATATGAAGGTAAATTTAAATTTACTTATAATTGTAAAAAGAAGATTAAAGATTGTTTAGAAAATGAAAAAGAATTATTAAAACAAATAACTTTAGAAATTAAAAACACTTATCCTGATGAAGATTTCGAACTCGAAGGAATGGGAGGATCTGATAAAGATTTATATGTTGAAATTAGATGTAATAAATCACTAAATGATAAATTTAAGCTATATGAAAGAGATTTAGAATATGATAAATGGGAAGAATATGAATTAAATATCTTG
>CAIWDQ010000601.1 GCA_903911455.1 uncultured bacterium | reverse complement strand
GTTGGAAAGTCAGCTGTTTATCATGGATTAAATAATATTTATCTATTCAATAATAATATTTTTAGAATAAAATTTAGTAATAAATCTAATCCTGATTTCATAAATATTTATCTTAATTCTATAGAAGGTAAAAATATAATTCGTTCTCTTGTTTCTGGAACTACAAGCGTGGCAGCTTTATATCAAAAAGAATATTTAAAAATCAAAGTTCCATTACCTAATATTGAAATACAAAATAATTTAATCTTACGCATAGAAGAAGAACAAAGCCTTGTAAATGCCAGCAAAAGATTAATAGAAATATACCAACAAAAAATAAAAGACAAAATAAATGAGGTGTGGGGGGAGAAATAATTACGAATTACAAATTACGAATTACGAAAAAACAAATGCAAATCACTCCGTAGGAGTGCAAGGTTTATAGAAAAAAAAGATACGAATAGGGTGTACGACCCAGTTGGGGTCGTAGATTTTCATGATGGTATATATTTTCTATAAACCTATCACCACTCTGTGGTGGAAAAAAATAAATAAAATAAAATGCAATTCACTCTGTAAGAGCGCAAGGTTTATAGAAAAAAAGATAAATAATATATGTGCGACCCCGTTGGGGTCGAAGAATTCTTATGATGGATGAATTTTCTATAAACCTATCACCACTCTGTGGTGGAAAAATTAAATAAAATAAAAAATAAAAAGTTTCGTATTGTTAATAATTATTAGTAATTTTACAAACTTATAAATCGTTCTTTTTTACTTCGAGAAACTCTACGTGATCACATAATCATTGTATTATTTAATTGCGAAAAGTTTTGCTTTTTCCCGGATTATGTGTGGAGCATAGCAGAGCACAGGGACAAACAGCTATTTAACTTTTTAAAAACAATTAAATACTAAACGTATGAAAAAAGGTGTTTACATTCATTATGCTATTCTTAGCAATTTGAAAACTTTTTATGCTACTTATATTTTGATATTTGTAGCTTATCCATTTCTTATTACATTATTCCTATTATTAGAATCAAAACGTGTATTGCTGCACGATCTGGGTGTTGCTCAGGGTTCGGATGATACCGGTATTGCTGAAAAAAAGTACATGTTTCGGGTAGAACTGGTTGATAAATTTCAGGAAGTTGCAGAACCTATGGCAGCTTTGTATAAAAACAGAAAGGATATGGAAAACTATCGCAAAATGAAGTTTTGGCGTTCAAATTTAATAAAAGCACGCCCTGAAAAATTGTTGCAGGTGGTGGATGGAGTGATAGTATATTGTGGCGATAATACTGCTGATTGTACAGAAGCCGGAAATACAACTGCCAAAATTGCCACTCTACAAACTGCCAGAGATAATTTTGCTCCATATGCTAATCTGTCGAATACAACCAAAAAACTTAAAAAAGGTGTAACTGCTAAAATTAATGCAATTGATGTTGAAGTTGGTGATATATTAAATAATCAACTGGATGGTGCTATGAAGGCGATTAAGGATTTGCACCCTGCAGCTTATGCTGAGTATTTGCTAATTGTAGAACCTATTAGAGAAGGCGTTCACTCGCATAATACTATAGTAGCTAAGGCTCCCTTTAGACTTACAGCAGTTCATGATGTTACAGGTGAACCTGTAGCAGATGCTCCATTAAAAATATCAGGAGTAAAAGGTACATTTACTACAGATGCTAATGGCATTATACTTGCTAACCTTCCACTAGGTGCTTATGTTGGTAAAATAGCTTTTATTGATTTCGTGGCTCAGAGTTTCTCATTTACCTTAACAGCCGATGGCATAGTGTTAATTATACGATTGGTACCGGTAGGAGTTTAAAAACCTCACCCCAACCCTCTCCTGAGAGGAGAGGGAGTTTTTTAAGTGCTAAAGTGCCTAAAGTACTTAAAGTTATAAGACAATTAAGAATTAAGAAATAAGAATTAACAATAAAAAAGATTCCAGTAGAGACGTTGCATGCAACGTCTCT
>CAIWDQ010000600.1 GCA_903911455.1 uncultured bacterium | reverse complement strand
TGCAAATTATCTGTTAGAAGCCGGCAAAACATTCAAAAAGAATATTAAATATATAGGAGCAGTCGGTAATACATTATTAGTTGTTGATACTACAGGCAATACAGCTAGTGTGAAACTTAGGATTGAGATAAAATAAAAGCATTCAATTACGAATTACGAATTACGAATTACGAAATAAAGAGTGCCTAAAGTACTTAAAGTGCCTTAAGTGCCTTAAGTTGGAAGACAAAAAATAGTAAATACTAAGACATATCCGTTAAGCAATAAAGTAAATTGTTTAGCGGATTTTTCTTTTCTAAAAATAAAAGTTTAGGATTATGATAAAAATAAGTGTGATACTGTTCTTAATACTCTTAATCATATTATATAAAGGAACTTTAAATAATATGATTATGAAAAAAATAAAAAAACTAAATAACATTTTAATTTTATTTGAGTTAAATAATTAGTAAATTTGCATTTTAAAAATTAAATATATGCCCAAAATATTTGAATACTTAGGGATCCTTATTTTTTTCTACTCAAATGAACATGAACCTATTCATGTTCATGCTAAATATGATGGATTTGAGAGTAAAGCTGAGTTTTATATAATTGAGGGAAAGATAACGGAGATAAAAATAAAAGCAATTAAAGGTTTAAGGCCTTTATCAGGAAGTAAATTAAAAGACTTTGAAGATTTCTTAGAGCTATATGCTGATAAAATCGTAGAAAAATGGATTGATTATTTCGTATATCATAAAAATATACAATTTGAAAAAATTAATACTCGTATCAAATGAAAATAACTGAAGAGTACAATAATACTGAAGTTGAAGTATTTGAGGTGATTTCGGCAAAATACATAGGAGATTATGCAATTAGGGTGTTTTTTAGCGATGGTATAAATCGTCTTGTTGACTTTAAACCCTTCTTAGAGTCATCTTTACATCCATCAATACGAAAATATCTTGATGAATCAAAATTTACAGAATTTATAATTGAAGATGGTAACCTTAATTGGAATGACTATGATTTGATATTTCCATTAGAAGATTTATATAATGGGAAATTATAAAAAGAGTGCCTAAAGTACTTAAAGTGCCTTAAGTGCCTAAAGTTGGAAGGCAAAAACCTAACAGGTTTCTAAAACCTGTTAGGTTTAATTTTTATAATTGTGCTCTATTATTAAACAATCTCAACTTTATTCTTAAAAACAAACTTCTTATTTAGGAAAAAAGAAACAACAGCTATCGGTAATGCGATAATTATTACACCCGAATATTTATCTACATTAATCATAAACAGCAATCTTAAACTGCCAATACTCAACAAATAGGTAAATAAAAACACTCCTATAAATTTAAAAATAAGTTTGTTGTTATGATGCTCAAAAACGAGCTTGCCGGTAGTTTTATAATTGAATAAAACCCCTAATGTGCTGGAAACAAATACCGAAATCGTGTAATGTACACCTATATATATAAGCAACGAATAGATGCTGAACGAAAATGCAGAATTTAAAACACCTACAAATAAAAATCTAACGAACTTATTCTTAATCCTATAAAATTGTAAAACAGAATTATCAAAGTGTTCTTTTATCCTCATTATTTTAATTGTTTTTTTCTTTTTATGATAAGATAGATTAATAAAAAGATAATACCGAAACCGAAAATTCTCAACAACCAGGTGAGTGGATAATTGATAGTAGCCAAAGCATTTGCAGGAACTACTTCTCCATTATATCTGCTTATAGGATTTAAATAAAATACGGTTCCATCTTTAAAATAAATCCTTGTTCTTACGTAAGTGTCTTCATTTTTTATTTTATAAACAGCAAGATTGGTATAAACTACGGTATCCAACAAATTGCCACCTTGTCCTATAAAGACAAACTTAACAGCTGTATCACTTACTTTTACATAAAAACTATCATTCGCAACTTCTACTTTTAAAACAACAGGAACTCTACTCACCCTTTTCATTTTTGAATAAAAATCTTCATTATCTATCAAATGAAAATCCACAGCATAAGAATTCCCGTTCTTCAAAGCAGTAATAATATCGTCCCTCACACTAGTGCGGGCATTGATCATATTGAACTTTCGCCCAACTTCATTCACATTATCAATATTATGAGTATCGTCAGAAGCAAGCACATAAACGCGGCGCCCAACACTTAAAGCCGAATCCCAATGTGGTTCCGAAATACAGTAATTACTAACGGCTTCCACCAAATCGTAATTTGTGAGTTTAGTAAATTGCTTAGGATTAAAACTATTGCGCAAATACGGATGGGCAATAGCGAGAGCATCCACATTATCCCTAAGAGTATTAATTACACTTTGTTGCTGATGTACGGTCTGGAAAAAAGGATAATCAAGCCAATTAACTTTATGTGCGCCAATACACAAATGATGATTCTTCCAAATACCATAACCATGCTCATAGCAAGGAATATAGAAGCTCCATTGCTTGTTGGTTTCGTTTATTTTTTGATAATCTGAGATAGAATAGTTGTCGTAACCGAGATATTTATAAGCGCCGGTCACAGCTTTTTCAGTATTCTTCCTGCCGTCAGTTATTCCACCGTAATTATGAGTGTGTGCATGGAAGTTTGCTTTTCGCCACATCGTTGAATCCATATTAGCATAAGGATTATGGATTTTATTTCCTGCAAAAGGCATAGGAACAGGGAAATTGTAAATAGGACAAAGGATATAAAGTGCCATGTAAAAGGCTATTATTAATAACAAAAGGTATAAAAATCCCTTCGCTATTCCTTTTAATATTTTTAAAATATATCTTTTCATTAATTTATGAGTTTAGAGATTCCAAAAACTATAAATCCATTGTTCATACCGCGGTTATGTTGCATTAAATTAGCGTTACTGATGTGTCGTATCCTCGCCTGCACATTAAAAAATATGTTTTTTGATATTGATTTGCTGAAACCAAAAGCTAAGTTATCCGAAAAAATGAATCCATGCGCTTGTCTTTCTGTAGAGATGGTTATAAAGTGAGGTCCTGAGCCCAGCTGCCCAAATACATACATGCCATCATTCAGTTTATATTTATATCTAAAAGCCACGTTGATGCCAAAATCTGCTTCACTGAGTTTATTATTTAAAAATACGGGATTAAACTGTGGTTCAAGGATTGCCCACCAATTTCCTCTCTTCTCTTTTTTAGTAATATTGAAACCCCAATTTCCCATTATCAGCAAAGGACGGTAATTACTGCCTTCGGGCAAAGTGATACTATACACAGGCACACCGATATTAAAGCCTTTCTCATTAAAAAAAGCGGTTTCTTTAGTTTTATTAAAAGGTTTACCATCAATATTCTGCTGTGCGTAACTAAAAACTGCAATATTGATTAATAAAATAATAAAAATATGTTTGAGATAGCTTTTCATTCAGTTATGTGCTGCTGTATTAAGGCTTATTTTTTTTATGTTTATATAAAATAGGAAGTATTATATAAACATAAAAATTATCAGGGAAAAAATAAATCTTAAAAAAAAGATAAAACTTCTTCCCTGATAATTTCTTACAATATTAAGACATCCACTTCTTTAAATCTTCTAAATTTAAAGCAGGTATATCCAGTTTATTTTTCTTCCTTAAGCCATTTAAATCATTAAAAAGTTTGTTAGGATTGGCATCTTTTAAAGCAGCCGCATTAGTAATACCGGCTTTTTTGATTAGATTAATCCACTCAATTGGAATTCCTAACGCAATAAACTCATCATCATTTGCAACTACTTTCTTTTCGGGTCTCATCTGAGGGAAAAATAAAACATCCTGAATAGAATTAGAGTTCGTCATGATCATTGCTAATCTGTCAATTCCAATTCCTAAGCCAGCTGTCGGCGGCATTCCAAATTCTAACGCCCTTAAGAAGTCTTCGTCCAGAACCATAGATTCTTCATCGCCTCTTTTGCCAAGTTCCAGTTGAGATTCAAATCGCTGACGCTGATCAATAGGATCATTTAATTCAGAAAAAGAATTACAAATCTCTTTACCATTACAAACAGCTTCAAATCTTTCCACTAAGCCTTCTTTTGAACGGTGTTTCTTAGCCAGAGGAGACATTTCCACCGGATAATCAGTAATAAATGTAGGCTGAATTAATTTAGGTTCGCAAGTTTCACCAAAAATCTCATCAATTAATTTACCTTTCCCCATTGATGGGTCCACTTCAACACCCACTTTTTTAGCAACTTCAACAAGCTGCTCCTCATTCATCGCCGAAATATCAATACCAGTATAATGTTGGATAGCTTCAAACATTGTAAATCTTTTCCAGGGTCTTTTGAAGTCTATTTCGTTTTCACCCACCTGAACCTTAGTAGTTCCGTGCAAATTAAGCGCAATATTTTCTACCATCTCTTCCACAAGGTCCATCATCCAGTCGTAATCTTTGTAAGCTACGTAAAGTTCCATCTGAGTGAACTCCGGATTATGAAAACGGTCCATACCCTCGTTTCGGAAGTCTTTAGAAAATTCGTAAACACCATCAAATCCACCAACTATCAATCTTTTTAAATATAACTCATTTGCAATACGCATATAAAGAGTCATCCCTAAAGAATTGTGATGTGTTTTGAAAGGACGGGCAGCAGCGCCACCATATAAAGGTTGCAAAATAGGAGTTTCAACTTCCAGATAACCTTTCTCGTTAAGGTAATTACGCATCGTATTCACCAAAATAGTTCTTTTGATAAAGGTATCTTTGTATTGTGGATTTACAATTAAATCTAAATAGCGTTGACGATAACGTTGTTCAGGATCGGAAAATGCATCATACAGAATTCCATCCTTTTCTTTTACAATTGGTAATGGTTTTAGCGACTTACTAAGCAATTTAAGTTCCTTAACATGAATACTTATCTCACCCATCTGAGTAATAAACACAAATCCTTTTACACCAATGATATCTCCAATGTCCATTAACTTTTTGAAAACAGTATTGTAGAAAGTTGTGTCTTCACCCTCACAGATGTCGTCTCTTTTTATGTATAACTGAATCTTACCAACACTATCCTGTAATTCAACGAAGGAAGCAGCGCCCATAATACGGCGACTCATAATACGACCTGCAATGGTTACTTCCTGATAAAGAGAATTATCATTTGGGAAGTTCGTAAGTATATCTGTAGTTTTTACGTTAACTTCAAATAAATCGGCAGGATAAGGATTAATCCCTAAGTTCTGCAATTCTTCTAATGATTTTCTTCTGAAAATTTCTTGTTCGCTTAAATCTAAACTCATACAATTTAAATAATTTTTTTGCAAAGATAAGAAAACCTAGGGATTCATCTCTATTTTAGTAACATCATTTAACATTCGTAATTAAGATAAATGGTTTATCTGTTGAAATATATTGTTTTTTGTAAGCTCACAAACAAAGTAACGATAAAAACGTTAGCTTGTAATTAAATTAAAAGTAGTACTTTTGGTAAATTATTTTTAAGCGATAAATTAAGATAGAAAAACGCGAATGACACTTTCAATATTCTTATTAATAGTCAATTTATTCATAATATTACTTTCGGCAGAAGGTTTTACCAACAGCGTTGAAGTCTTAGGCAGAAAATTAAAGCTGTCGCAAGCTGTAGTTGGGAGTATTTTCGCTGCCATAGGGACAGCTTTACCCGAAACTATACTGCCTGCAGTTGCAATATTCTTAGGTGCAAAGGAAACTGCGAAGGAAATAGGTGTAGGTGCGATACTTGGAGCCCCATTTATGCTGTCAACATTAGCATTTCTTTTGGTAGGAATAACTGTTGTGATCACTTTTTTAAGAAAGAAACGAAAATTTGTGTTAAATTCCGAAATACCAACTTTAAGACGCGATCTTATCTTCTTTATAATCATGTTTGGAATTGCGGTTTTCGTGCCAATGCTTATAGGTAACCAATTTAATTATCTGGTAGCTGTTGTTTTAATCTTTGGGTACTTATATTACGTTTATCTAACTGTAAATAGCAAGAGTAAGAAGGTTGGCGAATGTGAACCTTTGCTTTTATTAAAGTTAAAAATGAAACTAGGTTTTACCAAAAACCTAAAAGAGTCGCATACTTTGATAATTCTACAAATTATTTTATCATTAATCATAATGGTAGTAGGTTCGAAAGGTTTTGTGAACAATCTTGAAATCATTTCAAAAGGATATGGAATCAGCCCGTTGATATTTACTTTAATTTTTGCACCTATCGCAACTGAATTACCAGAGAAATTCAACAGTATTTCGTGGACCTTAAAAGGAAAAGACGCTTTAGCACTTGGTAATATAACAGGCGCAATGGTATTTCAGGCAACTTTCCCTGTAACTATAGGTTTATTATTTACAGACTGGAAAATAAGTGGAATGGCATTATTATCAGCAATAATTGCATTGTTTTCAGCTTTACTTGTTTTATCTGAAATTACTTTCCGCAAGAAATTATCACCTTATTCAGTACTTTTCGGAGGTATATTATATATATTGTATATGATTTTCTTATTTTTATAATGTTGATGAACTAAGAATTTGATACTTTTTATCATTAAAATAATTTTTTCTTAAAATAATACCCAAAACATCGTTTTCATACTTCATTTTAGAAAATCACTATTATAACGATTCGTCTGGCGGAATGATAAAAACGCTTCCGTTTATAGTGTTTCGTCTGACAGAATCATATAAACGTTCCCGATTATAACGTTTCGCCTGGCGGAATCGATAAATCGGGTCATATTCAGTCGTTCTGTCAAACGGAATTAATAAAGATACTCCTATTTGCCTGTTTGGTCAAACGGAATTGTAAAAAAGGAACTAATTATATCATTTTTTTCAAACCTAACAAATTTTCAAAACCTGTTAGGTCTTTAAAGTGTAAATGGTACTTTTTAAATTAATATAATTTCTCTTTCAAATGTCAAAAATATTATAAAAAAGAGAGAATAATTAACCTATTAAAATAAATCTGAATTTTAAACTTCAATGTATAGTTGTTTTTTATGATTTTGTTAAAAATATTATTAGTGATTGATAAAATGCTTTTATAAACCTGAGTTCGATATAAGCTATTTATTAAAACAGAACGAGTTGATTCGAATTCTGTTCAAATTCTACTTTAATAGAAGGTTTTTTAGGAAAGAAACAGTAAGCTACAAGTCCACTAAGCAAGTTTGTAATGAAAT
>CAIWDQ010000599.1 GCA_903911455.1 uncultured bacterium | reverse complement strand
TCTATCATTATATTAATAGTATCAAAGTTATCATCTTTAATCATATATTGAGGGATTGTTTTTCCTGTTTTATCTTCAATAGCTACCAATAAATCTACAACTGCTATTGAATCCAACAACTTAGATTTTATTAACGAATCATCATATCCTACCTTTACAAATGCAAGGTTCATTATTTCTTCCTGTATAAAGATTTTTAGGTCTTCCATTTTTATACTTATTAATATTTTGCAAAGATATATTTTTAAACCTAAATATTAAAACAAATATCCTAGTTTAAAACTAATGTTATTAACAAGGTAAAAATTCTTAAACATATCTACCGGGCTAAGGAAGTTTGAATAACTAGTGGTTACTTTGCTAGTTATAGGATTAATAAATCCTGTCAATTCTTTTGTAACTAACTTATAATAATAATCGCCTGAAGCTACACCTGCCAAATTAATGTTTAATCCTAAATCTAAATAAAAATGATTGAAAAATCTTTTGACACTTGGTGTTAACTGCAACAAAAACAAATTAGATTTACTATCAATATCTACATCATAATCTTTTTTAGCATAGGTATTATATTGATAATCTTTAATAGTAAACGTTTTATTATCATACATTAATTGCAAGCCAATATATGGGACCATCGGGTTTGATTCTTTACTTTTAAATGCTTTTGTACTAAGAGGCATTTCAAATTTATAAGCAATTATATAATCTTTACTCGAAATATTCATATCATAAAGTCCTTCAGGATAGGGTTCGGAAGCATCATGATCATTATAGGCAAACTCTATTGAATGTATATAATTTTGTTTTGTTTTATAAACTAAATCAAATGAGGCATAGATTGGTGTGCGATAATAGAAAGCATTTTTGTATAAGGGTACAGTTAAATCGTTATATGTTTTTTCTTTTTCTAAGTTAAGCAAATTGATACCAAAACTAAAACCAAAGCTTTTGTCTTTTTGAGTATAATAACTGGCAGGTGTTTCTTCTTCAACAAAGGTGTAATCATCTACTTTATGCACTGTATTTAATCTAATTCCTACGTTTAACGAAAGTATTCCTGACCTTAGTTTTTCATTATAATAATAACGAATAGTAGAAGGATTAAAAGTTTCCTGTTGATAAAAATTAAAATCTATAGCAGGGTTAATTACCAAATCAAATCGGGGAGAAAGTTTATGTATCCAGTAAGCTCCCAAACCAAATGAAGGCCAGGTACCATCTGTATGAAGACCTGCATCAAATGAGAAACCTATTTTATTGTTTTTATAAGAATATGGATAATAATCAATACCTAAATTAAACTGCCCGAACAAAGCAACTTTAGTATCAGTATATCTTAAATTGCTTAATAAAAAACCTAAAGCAAGATCCCATTTCTCATCAAAACTATAAAGCATACGGGCTTTACAATAATTAAAATTGACTTCATTGTTTCGGGTTAGGTATTTGCGATCAACTATTGAACCATTATCATCATTATTATAATTAAGATAAAGCAAATCGTTGATACCTGTGCTAAGCTCAAAGCTTAAATTATTACGGATAAGTGTATCTTTTTCCTGTGCTTTTAAAGTTGTAAAGCAGAGAATGAGTAAACTAATTATTAAGATCTTTTTCATTGAATTTGATTTTAGACATCAAAAGTACTAAATAAAAGAATACAAAATAAAAAAAGTCTTTATTATTTATTTAATAAAGACTTTTCCTATTTCCAGTTGTCAATTGCCTTTTACATCAACGACAGTTCTGCTTTTGCTTTACCTGTAGTTTCTTTGTTGGCTACATAAATATATTTTTTCAGAGTGCTGCCTTCAAGCATAACTTCGTC
>CAIWDQ010000598.1 GCA_903911455.1 uncultured bacterium | reverse complement strand
TTTTGCACTTCAATTCAGAGCTTTGCTATTAAAACTATTCCTGATGCTGAAAAAAGATTTACTATCAGTGGTAAGATAAAAGATGCCAAGACAGGTGAAGAATTAATTGGTGCTACAGTTTATATTAAAGAACTTAAAACAGGTATTGCAACTAATGTTTATGGCTTTTATTCAATTAGTGTCGCTGCAGGTAATTATAATTTAGTTTATTCTTTTATAGGTTATCAGAGTATTGAAAAGAAAATAGAACTTAAAAGTAATCTTAATATAAATATTGAACTTCAACCAACACAACATACTTTAGGTGAAGTTGTAATTAGTGCTGAGCGGAAGAATGAAAACATAGTACGTGATGAGATGAGTATGATTAAGATGGACTCTAAAACCATTAAACAGATACCTGCTCTATTGGGCGAGGTTGATATTATTAAGGCTTTAGAATTATTACCAGGCATACAAACTACCAGTGAAGGTTCTTCCGGATTTACTGTTAGAGGCGGCGCTCCCGATCAAAACCTTATATTATTAGATGAAGCGAATATTTACAGTGCTTCTCATTTCCTCGGTTTCTTTTCTATTTTTAATAATGATGCTATTAAAGATGTTACCATTTACAAAGGTGATATTCCCATGAATTATGGTGGAAGATTATCTTCGGTACTTGATGTCAGGATGAATGATGGTAATGCTAAGCAATTTACAGCTACTGGCGGTATTGGTGTTATTGCCAGCCGTCTTACTTTAGAAGGACCAATTGGTAATGATAAAACCACTTATCTTATCTCAGGCCGAAGAACTTATTATGATCTCTTTTTCCCTTTGTCGTCAAATGTTGATGTAAAGAATGACAGGCTTTACTTTTATGATTTTAATGCTAAGATTACGCATCAGTTTAATGAGAACAATCGTATATTTATCTCAGGATATTTAGGTAGAGATGTTTTTAGTAATGCTAATGCCGCCATGACTTACGGTAATCAAACTTTTACTGCCAGATGGAATCATCTTTTCTCAAAGCAATTATTCTCTAACTTTAGTTTTGTACAAAGTAAATATGATTATAATCTTGGAAATCCCGGTGCTACTTCAAATTCGTTTACCTGGAATGCTGCTATGAAAGAATATGGTTTGAAAGCTGATATCACCTATTATCCTAATCCTAACAATACAATTAAATTCGGCGCAAGCAGTACTTATCATATTATTGAACCCGGCACTGTAAGCGCTATAGGTGGTCAAAGTACTTTTACTCATTTTGATCTTCCTTCTAACTACAGTTTAGAGCACGGTATTTATATTGGGAACGATCAGAAGATAAACGAGAAATTAACCATCAAGTATGGACTTAGGTATTCTATTTTCCAGAATATAGGTACTGCTACCGTTTATAATTACAATTCAAGTTTTGAATCTACTGATTCAAATGTTTACAATAAAGGAGTCATCTTTCATACTTATTCAGGTCTTGAACCTCGTTTAGGTTTTAATTATAAGATTAATGATGTATCATCAGTTAAGGGAAGTTATTCGCGGACGTATCAATACTTGCAGCTTGCACAGAACTCTACTGCCGGTACTCCTTTAGACGTTTGGTTTTCGACCAGTCCTAATGTTAAACCTCAGAAAGCAGATCAGGTTGCAGTTGGTTATTTCAGGAACTTCTGGGATAATATAATTGAGACTTCTGTTGAATGCTATTATAAAACCATGAGCAACTCCATAGATTTTAAAGATAATGCTGATTTGTTTCTTAACAAGAAATTAGAAGGGGAACTTCGCTTCGGGTTTGCCCGTTCGTATGGTGTTGAGGTTTATATTAAGAAAGCTTTGGGCAAGTTCTATGGTTGGATAAGTTATACTTATTCGCATACCGAACGTACTTTCCCTGAAATCAATAATGGCAATACCTATCCTGCATATTACGACAAGCCTCATAATATAGCTGTGGTTCTTAATTACGAATTCAACGACAGACATATTCTATCTGCCAACTGGGTTTATTATACAGGTGCTCCGGTTACTTTCCCTACAGGCAGGGCTATTTTCGAAGGTTTGATTGTTCCTATTTATTCCGATAGAAATGCGTATCGTATGCCCGATTATCATAGGCTTGATCTTTCTTTTACAATCAAAGCTAAGATTAAACCCAACAAACGCTTCACTCACGAATGGGTGTTCTCTCTTTATAATGTTTACGACCGTCATAATGCATGGGCTATTAATTTTGTTCAGGACAAAACCGATCCTAATACTACTTATGCTCAGCGCACTTATTTATTTAGCATCATCCCTGCTGTAACATATAATTTTAAATTCTAAACCATCATGAAAAAGAATCTTTTTTTAATAATAATAATGATGACATTTTTGGTTTACAGTTGTACCGAAAAGATGGACATTGTACTCCCAACTACCTATACCCGACTGATAGTTGATGCCAGAATAACTACCGATACCACAGCTCATAGAGTTTTGTTAAGTAAGACTGCCAGTTACTTTGATAATAGTCCGCCCTTGCCCGTTACAGGTGCTATTATTACTATTGATGATGGTAATACTACTTATCCGCTTACCGAAAACATATTGACTCCCGGTCTGTATCAAACTGCTCCCAATGTGTATGGAGTGGTTGGTAAAACCTATAATCTTATTATTAAGAATGTGGATGTTACTAACTCAGGTGTTAAGCAGGTTTTTACTGCCAGCACTACCATTAATCATATAGTGAAACTAGATTCAATACAGGTTAAATACAATACTGATAATCCTAACCGAAAATCGCACAGGGTGTATATGTATGCTCAGGATCCGCCTACTTTAGATTTTTATACGTTTAGGATTTATAAGAACGGTGTTTTAATGACTGATTCGTTGAATAAACTTAGGTTTACGGACGATAGATTGTTTAATGGTAATTATATGCTGGGATTACCTATAGGTAATTTATCTGATAACAGAGCCGAAACAGTAACTTATCCGGGCGATACTATTACTGTAGAACTTAGTGATATTACTAAAGATTATTTTAATTTTCTGGTAGGCGTACAAGCGGCAGTAGCACCTCAAATCCCTTTGTTTAGTGGCCCTCCTGCCAATGTAAAAGGCAATGTAAATAATGGAGCCTTTGGTTTCTTTTCAGGATATTCTTCTTCAAGAGCAAGCAGTGTTGTAATACAATAAATGATATGGTTAATTGTGGACTTAGTGATGGAGAGGCTGAGAGAAAGAATTAATAATTATTAATTGAAGACAACTCAAATTCCTCCCCTATTAGGGGAGGTTAGGTGGGGTTTATAAAAAGAGCCGTTATCAAACGTTTGATAACGGCTCTTCGTTTTATTGCCTATTGCCTAATGTCTATTGCCTATTATGCAAAAGTAATTTTTACCACACCTAATTCAACTAAATCTTTATTAGCAAATATTAAGTATCTGTTGTTAGGGCTGCCTAATTGATCACCTGTTATTGTAATTGATTCGCCTGGTAATAGTTCCTGACTGTTTGGATGTATTAGTTCGTCGGCAGTAAATGCACCCATAAAGTATAATGACTTTGTACCTTTATTCTTAAATGTATATGTTCTGCCTACTGTAATTGCAATACCTGCTTCTAGTTGTGAAGCTGGATCAATTCCTAAAGTTATAGGTTCGTTATCCGGATTACCTGCATGGTGACTTGGACGTGTTAATACCGGTTGATCAAAGAAATCCCATGCCCGTGATGGGTCAGTTAAGTTTTGTTTTTGAACATCAAGGAAATTTGAAAACAACTGAGTTTCCATTATTAATAAATTAGCATCATAGTCAGGATTATTTCCCTTAACTGCTCCTGCTGTTGTGGTTTGTGCTCTGCGTGCAACATCAAAATCTGTATAAACCTGATCAATTACCAATTTCAAATCGCTACCTATTTCGGTTACGTAAGTTGTAACGCCATCTTTAAGTCTTGATATCAATAAATATGCATTTTCTAATATGATATGATTGTATTCATCAATCCCATTACCAAACAACTCGGTATATATAGGACTTGCTTTTGTAAGTTTATCTTTAACTCTGCTCTCAATACTATGAGCCGCAACTTTTGCTTCATCCAAAACCATAACTACAGTTTTACGCTGTGCTTTTCTTAAACCTATTTTCTGATCTTTAGCTAAAACTATACCAAACAAAACATTATATTCGGCTTCAGTTGTTGCAATAATAGGAACCAGATAGGCATGAGTCAATACCTGCGATTTCATATACATTATATGCAAAAAAATAAAAAGTTGTATCTTATCTCTTCCATATTTTCCCAATCCTAAAAATGGGTTTACCATCATATTTTTTAAAATTCTCATAATTGATTTTTTGTTAAAAATATTTCTGCAAATCTAACACTAATTTCAAACCAAAACCATTGAATAAATTAAAGTTATGAACTAAATGCCGGTAACAAGTAATTTGAATTTATTTGTTTTTATTGTTATATTATAGTGATTTATTTTTGATGATATTTATATAACAAAGGCAATAATAATGGATTAGAGATTAAAAAAACCTCTACTGTCATCCTCGAAACCTAGGATGAGGCTAGAGGTTCCTCTACTGTCATCTCCAAATCCGGGGATGTCACTAGAGGTTCCTCTACTGTCATCTCTCAATCTGGGGATGTCGCTAGAGGTTTCTCTACTGTCATCATCCAAAACCAAAGATGAGGCTAGAGGTTCCTCTACTGTCATCTCTCAATCTGGGGATGTCGCTAGAGGTTTCTATACTGTTATATTCAAAACGTGGGATGACACTAGAGGTTTCTCTACTGTCATCTTCCAAAATGGGGGTCTCATCAGATGAGTACTTTAGGTGTGATTTAAATAAAATTTTCTTATTAAACATTTATAAACATATTATTCTTATCTCAAGTAATATCATCAGATAAAAATATCTAAAAAGAAATTTCTAAAATTATATCATTTGTATTAGAATTTAATTACTATTGAAATCTTATAATAAATAAGACCAACTTTTTTTTATTCAATAAAGAAAAAGAATTTTATTAAAAATAATTTTGGTATGATTAATAATTTGTATTTTTGTAACTTATTTTTATTTGTTATGGATTATAATCAAATATATAGTTTCTCTGATTCTTATTTAAAAGACACAATAATTGCATTATCTAATGATAAGATTGATAAATTAAAATTATTTAAAAGGGTACTAATGCTGTTTTTACCTTATCAGGAACTAATGGTGCTACTGTTAATTATACTATTAATAGTGGAACTAATAAT
>CAIWDQ010000597.1 GCA_903911455.1 uncultured bacterium | reverse complement strand
TATATTTAGAAGTAAATTCAGGAGTGATATTATTATTTAAAATAAGATTATCACCATAGCGTTTCATTTGCAAAAAGCTATAAGTCTGTATTAATTCAAGTTCTTCTTCAATACTTATAATAGATTTATCTCTTAATTGAAGAATCGTTCTAAAGAAATCGGAAAGCTTCTGCACATATTCAACAGCAGCGTCTTTCTCTTCTTCAATCAAAGTTATAAGTGTATTAAAACTATTAAATAAGAAATGAGGATTCACTTGATTCTTTAGTGTTTCGAACTGCGACAATAAACTCTCTTTTTCTAATTCCTGCGAGCGTTTATTCGATTTCATCCATTCTAAATAAAGATAGACCCCTTCGTGAATAAAAGTAATAACTAATGAAACAATAACTGTACTTGTATATATTTCGAAAAAGCTATATTTAGCGGCTGCTTCTGTTGATAAATAGCAATAACCACTAATAAATATTATTCCAACTGCTAGTAAATTATATAAAGTTATAGATATTACTTCCCAGATTAAATGCTTTACAGGGTGCTTTTCCCAAGGGAATATTGTCCATATCTTTAGTACAATAAATCTGCATCCTGTCCATAAAACAGTAGTACTTATTGTGGAAAAGAATATGTTTTCTAAAATTAAACTTAATGGATTATTAGTAAACAAACCAAATACAATTGGCAAAACTACTCCCATTATTAATATTCCACCAATCATTATTAATATTTCGTAGAACTTCCCCTTTCCTTTACAATTAATGTTTTTCATAACACTCGTTTTAAATTAGATTATTTAATATTTCCTATTTAGTAATATTGCAATAATTGATTCGGTAAAATTAAAAAATAATACGATACTGAGGTATAATCATTCTGCCTGTTTGATAAGTATAAGAGACTTCTCCTGTTTTAGTATTCAATTTCTGAGTATACACATTCTTCTGATCAAATATATTCTGTATATCTATAGCCCATTCCTGAGTAATCTTTTTACCGTTTCTTCTGTAAGTTAATTTCAAATCGGTGCGAGAATAATCTTTATATTGAAGACTATAAGCTTTACTTTCGTCATATTGTTGATAATATTTACCACTTGCTGCATCTAACATAACTGTACTTGGAGTATATCTTTGTCCACCTGCGTAGGTGGTCTTCAAATCAAAACTTAAGATATTTCTTGCTTTCTGTTCTTTATTTTTGTTCCCTAATACAAATTCTTTTCCAACTAAAGCATTCATAACATAATTGCCATTAAATGCTGTATTATGTTCAACATTATCACTACCTTTATATTTAGATTCAAAAAGAGAAGTAGTCAACAGATAATAAAAACCTTTGTTAAGGAAATGTTCTAAAGTAAATTCAATACCATAATTATGTCCTGTACCAGTAGCTTTTAAAGTATCAGGAGTAGCATAACCAAAACTTGCTCCCTCGTTAAGTAAAGAATAATAATTATTGATATTACCATTAACAGCAACATGATTTAAGTATTGATAATAAACCTCCGCTTTTAGACGAGCAAACTCCGTTAAATTCATATCATAGCCTAAAACAAAATGCTGACTATTCATCATTCCTATGTTTTCATTAAGTTTTTCAAAAGTTCCATCAGGCATCCTTGTCTGACGGAAATAAACACTTATAGAATTGATTTGACTATGCATTCCATAACCAAAGTTTAAGGATTGATTAGCTGCTAAACTCCATTTCAAACCAACTCTTGGTTCAATAGAATAATCTTTATTAAAACCAAAATACATAGCATGCAAACCTGTGTTAAGTGTTAGCTTATCATTAAACTTATATTGGTGCTGAATATAGGGTTGCAACAACCATGAAGAACCATTAAAATCTGTTATTGTTCTTAATGCTTTATCATCATTATTATAATATTTTTCTAATAAATTAAATCCCATTTCTCTTAAAAAGAAACCAGTACGGATATAACATCTACTATTCATTTTATGATTTAGTAAGAATGAAAAAGTAATATTATCTTCGGTAAAGTTATTTCTATAATTAGGAATTTTAAGCATATTGCCGGGAGTTAAAGAGTCGATAATAGTATTGAAATCATGGAAGGCAGCCGAAAGACTAATTTTAGAATAGGTGTTGGTGTTCCACATATAAGTATTTGTTACTCCACCGGCTATCATATCCGAACCATTTGTAAGATCAAAGCCATCACCACCATAGAAATCAAGTTTAACATTAGTAGTATCCTTTCGCGAATCCCACATCTCTATATTACTTATACCACCTAAAGCAAATACTGAGAAACTTCCAAGCTTAGTTTTAGGGAAATTAAGTTTCATTGAGAAATCTTCATACTTAGGTATGCCTGTGCCTGTTCCAAAATCTACACCCAACTTAGCCATTGCTTCCAGAGTTGAATAACGCACATTTACAAGATACGAAGAACCATCTTTTATACTTATCGGACCTTCTGCTCCCAATTCAAAACCATTAAAACCTATCTGACCAATAAACTCATGCTTTTCATTGTTTCCATTACGCATTTTAAGATCAAATACTCCTGAAACAGCATTTCCATATTCTGCAGGAAAAGCAGCTGTGAGGAAATCAGAGTTTGCCAACACATTATTATTAAGGATACAAACCGGACCACCGGTAGCAGATAACGCACCATAATGATTTGGATTTGGAATATCAACGCCATCTAATCGCCATAATAAACCAGAAGGAGTGTTACCTCGAATAATAATATCGTTGCGGGCATCATTGCTGCCAACTATGCCTGCATAATTCTGAGCCATGCGTGCTACATCGTTTCTTGAACCTGCATAACGCCCTGTTTCTTCAACTGTAAAGCTCCTGGAACTTACTGAAGTCATGGTGTTATTAGTACTCGACTTATCTGCATTAGCAGTTATGACGACTGCTTGTTGCGTAATAATATTTTCGTCCATTTCGATATCCAACACTAATTCTTTTCCTGTGTTTAAGGTAAGATTGTTGAGATAAACATCTTTGTAACCTATAAAAGTTATTTTTAAACTTACTCTCCCAACATTAATATTATCTAACCTAAAATTGCCATTAGCATCACTTGACGTCCCCTTAAGAGGCTTGGTGTTCAACAAAATAATATTAGCTCCGGGTAAAGTAGATTTATTTACTTTATCAGTGATAGTGCCACGAATTGTTCCTGTTGGAGGATTAAATGCAGCAGCTATAAATACATTTACTATTATAAAACCAAAGATTAATACAATTTTTTTCATCATTTAAAATATTTAATAATTAGACTGCAAAATAACAACATATATTCTAAATGACCAATGCATTCCCGACGAAACGGGAATTAGGGATGATGAAACTGTGAATAAGCTGGACGAACTGATCCGTGAGCTTGTCGAATGGGGAGAGTTAGGTGTGATATTAACAAAAGAAGCCCACCACGTAATAATTAATCTTCATATTTTTTCCTTAAATCGCTAAATCTCCCAATCGCCGAATTTATAACTCATAATTGAATATTAATTAGTATTTTTGCAAATTATTATAATAAAGACAACCTATAATGGATTATTCATCTATACTTTCAAACTTTAACATCACCGAACTAAACGAAATGCAACAGAAATGCATTCTTGCTATTCCTCAACCAAATGATGTAATACTTATCTCTCCTACAGGATCTGGTAAAACATTAGGGTTTCTGCTCCCTATTTTACAATTACTAAAAGAAGAACATTCAGGTGTTCAGGTATTGATATTGGTGCCTTCGAGAGAACTGTCGATTCAGATAGAAAAGGTTTTTAAGCAAATGAATACTAATTATAAAGTAAATTCTTGCTATGGCGGACATTCAGTACGTATTGAAGAAAACAATTTGATAATTCCACCAAGTGTTTTAGTTGGAACTCCAGGAAGAATAGCACAACATGTACAACAAAAGAGTCTGGATTTAAAGCAAGTTCACTCATTGGTTTTGGATGAATTTGATAAATCGTTGGAGTTAGGTTTTAAAGCGGAGATGGAATATATAATAAAACACTGCAAACAACTCAAAAAACGTATTCTTACTTCAGCAACTTCTATCAATGAAATACCTGCTTTTGTGGGATTGAAAAACAGTGTTAACATCAACTTCACGAACGAACATGACGAATTAAAATCAGCATTAGTTTTAAAAATTGTAAAAACCGAAAGCATCGACAAAGTTAAAGCTTTAATGTTGTTGTTAGGTTCTATAAATACCAAGCCTTGTATTGTTTTTTGCAATCATCGCGAGGCAGTCAACAGGATATCCGATCAGTTATATAGCTATAATATTGCACATAGTTTTTATCATGGAGGACTTGAACAGATTGATCGCGAAAAAGCGTTAATAAAATTAAGAAATGGAAGTGTTACTATATTAATAACAACCGATCTTGCATCACGTGGCTTAGATATTCCCGAAATTGAAGCTATAATCCATTATCATTTGCCTCCTACCGAAGAAATTATGATACATCGTAATGGCCGTACTGCCCGTATGAATGCTAAAGGTACTGCCTATTTCTTAATGGATACTAAAGATTATTTACCACCATTTATAGATTCAAAACCTGAAGAAGTAAGCTTGCCTAAACGACAGATTATGCCAGATGCTTCTGTATGGAAAACGCTTTATATTGCCGCAGGTAAAAAAGATAAGATCAGTAAAATGGATATAGTAGGTATGCTTTGCCAGAAAGGGCAACTGCAAAAAGATGATTTAGGTAAGATAGAAGTGCTGGATCATTCAGCGTATGCAGCTATTAAAGCTAGTAAAATAGAAAAAACTATTCAGCTTGTAAGAACCGAAAAGATCAAAAACAAAAGAGTAAAAATGGAAATAGCTACTTAAACTTTTTGTTAGGATTTACGGTGTTAATAAACTTTCTACTTCTATAACTTCACCTGCTTGCATTTTACCTAGATGAAAATCACCTATCCTTACTCTAAATAAGCGAAGCGTTGGGAAACCAACAGCTGCAGTCATTTTGCGAACCTGCCTTTCTTTGCCTTCTGTAAGTGTTATCGTAATCCAACAAGTTGGGCCGTGTCTATCATCCCTTATCTTACGTGTACGTGGAGGAAAATCAGGAGCTGTTTCTAAAAGAAATGCTTTACAGGGTAAGGTAATGTATTTTACATCTCTAATGCCTATTTCAACTCCTGCACAAAGTTTATTAATGGCTTCTTCAGTAATTAAACCATCTACCTGCGCATAATATTCTTTCTCTATTTTCTTACTTCTTATAATTTCGCTCATCATTCCATCGGTAGTTAAAAATAGTAAACCTTCGCTTTCTTCATCCAAACGACCAATTGCCATAGTTCCTTGAGGGAAATCATAGATTTTGCGTATAAGTTTCTTTTTGGGTAGTTCGCACACAAATTGACAAAGATAGCCGTAAGGTTTGTGCATAATAAAATGCCTGTGAATTGATTTAGAATTCGATTCCATTAATATAGAAGAGTTATGTATGTATTCAAATTCATAAAACTAATAACTAGAGAAGATTGCAGAAAAGGTTTGTTAATTATTTATAATAACACCTAAACTTAAGCAGTCTTTCTTTCAATTTCTTTCAGGTTATCCATTTTCTTCTTTATCAGGAAGCTTTTAATATCGCAAAGATGTTCTTTAATGTTTTTATTACCGAATTCATAAACTTTATCAACCAATCCATCAAGGAAATCACGGTCGTGGGAAACTAATATCAGTGTGCCATCGAAATCTTTCAGTGCACTTTTAAGTATCTCTTTTGTTTTAATATCCAGATGATTTGTTGGCTCATCAAGTATCAATAAATTCACTGGCTCCAACAATAGTTTAATCATAGCCAGGCGGGTACGTTCACCTCCCGAAAGTACTTTTACTCTTTTATTTATTTCATCACCACCAAACATAAATGCACCTAATATATCTCTTATTTTAGTTCTTATATCTCCTTTAGCAACATCATCTATAGTTTGAAAAACGGTAAGGTTTTCATCTAAAAGCGATGCCTGGTTCTGAGCAAAATATCCTATCATAACATTATGCCCCAGATTTACTTTACCTTCAAACTCAATCTCACTCATTATTGCTTTTACCAGTGTTGATTTTCCTTCTCCATTTTTGCCAACAAAAGCAACTCTCTGAGATCGTTCCAGCGTAAGAGAAGCATTTTTAAATACAATATGATCATCATATTTTTTGGATAGGTCTTCTATTATCAATGGATAATTACCTGAACGTGGCGACGGTGGAAATTTAAGTTTTAAAGCTGAGTTGTCTTCTTCATCAACTTCAACGATGGCTAATTTATCAAGCATCCTGATACGCGACTGCACTTGATTGGTCTTTGAAAATGTCCCTCTAAACGAATCAATGAAACTTTGATTATCAGCAATAAACTTTAGTTGTTCATTGAATTGTTTTTGTTGTTGTTCGCGTCTTTCTCTTCTTAATTCAACATACTTAGTATAATTTACTTTATAATCATATATCTTACCCATAGTAATTTCTATAGTACGGGTAGTAATGTTATCAATAAACGCGATATCATGACTTATAACAATTACAGCTTTGGCATTGTTGATTAAAAAATCCTCAAGCCATTGTATCGATTCAATATCCATGTGATTGGTGGGCTCATCTAACAGAATAAGATCAGGTTTTTGAAGAAGTATCTTAGCCAACTCAATACGCATACGCCAACCACCACTAAATTCGCTTGTATTACGAGTAAAATCTTCACGCAGAAACCCTAAGCCTAACAATATCTTTTCTATTTCAGCATCATAATTAATATCTTCTATAGTATAAAACTTCTCGCTTAGCGCGGAAACTTCTTCAATAATAGCATAATATTCTTCCGATTCGTAATCAGTGCGGGTAGTAAGTTGATGGTTAAGTTCATCAATTCGGATTTGCATATTGTTTATCTGGGCAAATGCCTGCGAAGCTTCCTCAAACACTGTTCTGTTATCTTCGGTCAATAAATGCTGTGGAAGATAAGCTATTACAGCATCTCCGGGTGCAGAAATATTACCTCTGCTAGGTTTTTTAATGCCGGCAAGTATTTTAAGCAACGTTGATTTGCCTGCACCATTTTTACCCATCAGGGCTATTCGGTCTTTATCGTTTATTGCGAAAGAAATGTCTTTAAAGAGAGTAGTACTTCCAAATTCTACCGTTAGTCCGTCAACTGAAATCATAGATAATTATTAAACTGCAAAAATACTAATAATTTATGAAAGTATTGCTTTTATTATTGGTCTTACTCCCTCTCCGACTATCATACCGAATAATTCGGGAAGGAGAGACGTGGGTGAGGTCAATCAAAAAGCCTTACCAAAATTAATTGATAAGGCTTTTAATTTAATATAGAATTAATAACCTATTTATTCTAAATAGCTTTAACTTCTTTTTTTCGGACGTGCGGTAAGCATTATTTTCACTTTATCTAATGCACCACTCACTTCGCACATTAAATAAGTGCAATCATCAGCACCTAACGCACCATTTTCAAAAATATCTCTGCTATTTGCATTTACCTGTGGACAACCTTGTGGAGCAACTGTTGCAATAGTAAACGAACGCCATATTTTCATCCCGCCTTCGCCCATACAATCCACTTTTACGCTACCATTTTTAGGGATTTTTAAATCATTTACACAAAAAATAGCCGTTGGCGGATTTTGTATCAGTTTTTGATTTTTACTTACATGATCGGACGATTTTACCCTACTATACAAGAGTTCAATCGGTAAATACACAAATAATAACTCAGGATTTTCGGCAAACATTCCCAAAAAATCACCATAGTTATTACGCAAACAAATTTTTAAAGCGTTAGTAACAGTTTTCATTTTTGTTCTGCCGGTTTTAATATTTGTAAATTGTTCCTCTTTAACATCTAAAGGATCCCTAATCTGACTCTTTAGTGCGTCTGCTTTTGTTTGCAGCGTGGCTAATTCCGGAGTTTTCCCAACGTTTATTACCATTGCACTAATACTTGTATAAAGAGTATGCTGCGAATAATTAGAATAATCACTTATTTTATCTAAACCTAATAAAACCATAATAGCCTTATTACGTGGCATAAGTTTAGCTACATCACCTTTAAAATCCTTAAGATCCAGATAAAATTCGTCTCTTACTTCATTAAAAATCACGACATCTGAACTGCCTCCCATAATATCGGCTTTTTTAATGGTAAAAGTATTTATAACATTTGCAAAAGGAACTGCTGACCTGTTGATAATGATTTGTACTTTCGGATCAATTGGCGTTCGGCCATTAGCTGAAATGCATCCATTTACAAATGCTACAATATTTTCCTGTGGAAATTTCCCAATTCGGTTTATTGCAATTAACGTTTTTTCTAATCTTGCATTGATTTCTTTTTCTATC
>CAIWDQ010000596.1 GCA_903911455.1 uncultured bacterium | reverse complement strand
TATATTTATAACCGAAGCTCGGGTTTAAATATAAAAGAGAAGAAGAGTAAGAATAATGATTTGAAATTTATTGTTTATTGTCTTTATTTAATTATGATAAATTAATATATGTAAAAATTAATCATAAAAACATGTTATCTATCCACTTAATGCTAGCATAATTACTAAATTATTCCATCCATAGGTTCAAATGTAGGAGTCAATCCTTCATAATTTCCTTAAAAAAGGCTGTTTGGTTAAGTCAAGACTCTATTTGGTCTTACAAAATGTCTATTTGGCTCGACAGAGACTCAATCTGGTTCTGCAAAATGTCAATTTGGCACTGCGGAGATTCTATCTGGTCTTACAAAATGTCAATTTGGCACGGCGGAGACTCTATTTGGTTCTGCAAAATATCTATTTGGCACGACGGACTGTCTATTTGGTTCTGCAAAATGTCTATTTGGCACGGCGGACTGTCTATAATTTTTTACACAAAATGAATAAATCTTCAAATAATACACTTCAAAAGATCACTAATTATAATCTCATCATTAATATCATTAGTAAAAACTTCTTTAAGAGTAATCTTTATTGTTTCTATGCTATGAGGTTTATTAATTAATGCTGATTCTAATTTCTGTATGATGGTTTTATCAATACATTCAGCATTAATTTCAAAATGTGTTATAATACCATCTTTAACAGATAAAGAAACTGCTATAGCATTGCCCTCAGCATTCAAAATACTTTTATTTAATTTATAAACCGGAGAATATCCAAAGTTCCATTCCCAGGTATTGTATTTAGTGGCAACAAGTTCGTTAATCTTTATATAATCTTCATCCGTTAAATCATAAAATCGTGTATCATTATAATATGAAGAAAGATGATTTATAATTAGTTGTGTAAACTGATTAATTGATAAAGGCTTTTTAAGATGCTCACTTATATTGGTTACCTCACTCCTATTTGATTTAACTGCTTTATCTGTATAAATACCTTCCTTAATTTTTAATGCTGCAGAAAGCTCGTTAATACTTGAAGAAAATAATAAAGTACCATGATGCATCACTTTATTCTTCCAGATATGTTCCGAATTACCCGATATCTTTTTACCATTAATTAATAAATCATTTTTACCACCATGCACAGCATCAACACCTAAATTATTTAATATATCAAGAATAGGTTGAGTAAACTTTTTGAAATCAATAGAAGTCTTCACTTCTTTCTTAATAAAAGTAAAATTCAAATTACCCAGATCATGAAAAACAGTCCCTCCACCCGACAACCTTCGTATTACAGGTATGTTGTTTTCAGTTACATAATCAATATTAATCTCAGCAATAGCATTTTGATGCTTCCCAACAATAATACAGGGCTCATTGATCCAAAGCATAAAACAATCCTCATCAAAATTCTTGAGAACATACTCTTCGGTAGCCAGATTTATATAAGGATCAGTAGAATGACGATTGATACAAAGCATACTATTTATTTTTAGCAAAATTATACATTTTCTGTTAAGAACAATTAATAATATTTTAAAAATCAAATTCAAATAAATGATTAATTTTGCAGCCTCAAATAATAAAATAATCAATATCCATTATAATGAAATTACATAAAGAAGGAAATCGCATATTAATCTACAGTTTATTAATATTTGCAGCTATCTTAATAATAGAGAAATTACTTTTGCCTTGTTGCTCAATAGTGTTCTATATTAGTTCATTTATATTGTTGGTGTTGTATATTCTTATTGTAAGATTTTTCCGTATGCCTAACAGACAAATGTTAATTGATAACAACAAGATTATCTGTCCTTGTGATGGTAAAGTAGTAGTGATTGAAGAAGCCGAAGAACCGGAATATTTTAATGATAAACGTTTACAGATATCTGTATTTATGTCGCCTAACAATGTGCATGTAAATAGATATTCTGTTAGTGGAATCGTAAAATACTTTAAATATCATCCTGGAAAATACTTAGTTGCATGGCATCCTAAATCTTCTACCGAAAACGAAAGAACTACTGTTGTAGTTAAGATGGAAAATGGAACTGAAATACTTACACGTCAGATTGCAGGAGCAGTAGCGCGTCGTATTATATGTTATGCTAAAGAAGGTGAAAATGTAAATCAATCCGATGAGCTCGGGTTTATTAAATTCGGTTCAAGAGTTGATTTATTTCTACCAACTAATGTTAAAGTTGAAGTAGAAATAAATCAAATTGTAAAAGGGGGACAAACTATTATTGCAAGCTTCTAATAGCTTATTCTCCTGATTTTCTATAACGTTTTCTTTCAATTTCATCCAACATTATTTTTCTTAATCTGAATGAAAGAGGTGTAATTTCTAAGAATTCATCATCTCCAATAAATTCCATAAATTCTTCTAAAGAGAATCTTGTTGCTGGTGTAATACTAACTTTATCATCAGAACCTGAAGCACGCATATTGGTAAGCTTCTTAGTTTTAGTAACATTAATAACTAAATCATCCTGACGAATATGTTCACCAATTACCTGACCCATATAAACAGGTTCGTTAGGATTAATAAAGAAAGTCCCTCTATCCTGTAGTTTATCAATAGCATAAGGAATAGCAGTTCCTGTTTCCATAGCGATTAATGCACCCGATCGTTTTGACGAAATCTCCCCTTTCCAAGGTTCATAAGCTTTAAAACGATGCGCCATAATAGCTTCACCTTCGGTAGCAGTAAGTACATTACTTCTTAAACCAATAATACCTCTTGCAGGAATTGAGAATTCTAGATTTAAACGATCACCTTTAGTTTCTATCACATCAATATCACCCTTACGTTGAGTAACTAACTCAATTACTTTCCCCGAAAATTCTTTAGGAACGTGTACTGTTAAATGCTCAATAGGTTCACATTTTTTACCATCAATTTCTTTGGTAATTATCTTAGGCTGACCAACCTGTAGCTCATAACCTTCTCTACGCATAGTTTCTATCAAAATAGAAAGATGTAAGATCCCTCTACCAAATACTATATGAGAATCCGGTTGTTCACCCTCTTCAATTCTTAAAGCCAAATTCTTTTCTAATTCTTTATACAATCGCTCTCTTAAATGGCGTGATGTCACAAACTTACCTTCTTTACCAAAGAAAGGCGAATTATTAATTGTAAACATCATACTCATTGTAGGCTCATCAATAGCTGTTGGAACCAAGCCTTCAGGAAGTTCGTAATCAGCAATAGTATCTCCAATTTCAAAGTCATCAATACCTAATACTGCACAAATCTCACCAGGATATACTTCTTCTTTTGTTTTCTCTTTGCCTAAACCTTCAAAAACATATAATTCTTTAATTTTTGATTTCTGTAGATCTCCATTTCTTTTCACTAACGACACATTCATACCGGCTTTCATTATCCCTCTTGATAACCTTCCTACAGCAATTCGGCCAACATAAGATGAATAATCTAATGATGTGATTTGCATCTGTAATGTTCCTATATCAAATGTTGGTTGAGGAATGTATGATATGATAGTATCCAATAAAAAAGTAATATCAGTAGCAGGTTGTTTCCAATCCCCTGACATCCATCCTTCTTTAGATGAACCATATACAGTTGGGAAACTTAATTGTTCTTCAGTAGCATCCAGATTAAACATCAGATCAAATACAGCTTCGTGAGTTGCATCAGGATCACAGTTAGGTTTATCTACTTTATTTATAACAACAATTGGTCTAAGGTTTAAAGCCAAAGCTTTTTGCAATACAAATCTTGTTTGAGGCATAGGACCTTCAAAAGCATCAACCAATAAAAGCACGCCATCAGCCATGTTTAAAACTCTTTCCACTTCGCCGCCAAAATCACTATGGCCAGGAGTGTCAATAATATTTATCTTAACATCTTTGTAACGTACCGAAACGTTTTTAGATAAAATTGTAATCCCTCTTTCTCTTTCTAAGTCATTGCTGTCTAGTATCAACTCACCTACCGTCTGGTTATCTCTGAACATATGTACCTGATGTAAAATACGATCAACTAAAGTAGTTTTGCCGTGGTCAACGTGAG
>CAIWDQ010000595.1 GCA_903911455.1 uncultured bacterium | reverse complement strand
TTATAATAAGATTTTATTGCCACTAAATAATATTATTTTTTAACAATATAAATACTTTGACCCTGAGTTCCAACAGGAATGTCATTGCCATCAATATTTATAGTATAACTCTCAATGAGACACTTTGGCATATTCTCCAGATACCACTCCGAATATTTTTTTTCTAAATATGAACTGTAAAATAATATCTCAAAATTAGGATTGTACATTAAGAAAGCTCTTAAAAAATAGGACTCATTCCAAAACCTCCCTTGCTTTAACCAAGTATATGGATATTCAAAAGGGTAAAAAACATCATGAAAGTGAATTATTACGCCTTTATTTAATATTGGTAAAATATTGAATAACAAATGGAGTACATCGCTGCCAAATTTACCAACATGAGAAGAGTCTATAAATAAAATATCATTAACTTGCAATTGCTTAAATAATTCTAATGGAATATTTTGAACAAAATCCTTTATCAACTTATAGTCATTATTTTTTGCAAAAATATTATAAAGTCTTTCTTCAGGAAAAGGTTCAATGAAAGTAATATCAAGATTAGAATCAAAAGCAATTTTATTAACATCCATCATCACAGCTGATGAAAAGCCTGAACCAACCTCGATTATTCTTTTAGGTTTAAAATGTTGCATCATGCAACTTAGTGTTATTGAGTCTGAATATCCGAAATACTGATTTTCGTGCCAGTAAGTAAAGTTCTTTATCCGTTTATTGGGAAAATTCGGGCATTCATAATATTTTTTTAAATCGAATAACAATTTTTTCTGCTTTTCATTATTAAGATTAATGCCAAGTATTTCGGTGTTAACATTTAAAAAATTAATAGTTAAATTATTTTCAATGTTCTCAGGTATAAAGATTGGGCTATAGAAATGTCCAGGTGGATAAGGACCTTTTTGCCACGTATTCAATTCTTTTTCAAGTTTTGCTATCTTAATAGTTTCAGCGTCTGTAAAATATTTTTTAATAAATCTCTTAATAAGTTTTTTAATTTCCATATCGAAAATAAATTAATAGTTATTAATCAGATTGTCTGGCAGTAAGTTGGAATACGAAGTCCACCCATTACTGATGAATTAATGATTTGACCTGGTGTCTTTGCACCCGCCATTACTTCAAGAATAGAGGCTCCTATAATTAGGTCATACATAGTTTCTGATGAAGTTCGAAGTGCCACATCAATTGAAAATTGCCCAGGTTGTAAGTCATTTCTTGGTAAAGTTAACAGAATACCAGCATTCCCTAATCTATTTCCAAACTCCTTGTTATTAGAGTTATTTATAGTTATATCAGAATCAATTGTTAAGAGGCGTTGACCTTCCAAAGTAGTAAATGCAATCCCTGCAACTATTTCGTCTACTTCTTTTTTTATTTCAAACTCCAATAATACCTCAAGGGGATCTCCATTAATTATTTTGTTTCCATTGTTGAACAACAACCTTTTCATTTTTACTGTGTTCCCATAATTCTCATTAATTCTGGCAATGCTATCTAAATCAATTTCACAAGTTCTATTTATAATTGTATCCATTAAATATTCATCAATTACACCTCGGATTAAACCATTTGTTTTTATTACTCCATTTTTCAAAAGCAAGCCTGTTTGGCATAACTGACTCACAGCAGCCATATTATGGCTCACAAACAAAACAGTTCTGCCTTCGGTATGGCTAACATCCTGCATTTTGCCAATTGCTTTCTTCTGGAATTCAGCATCGCCTACTGCTAATACTTCATCTACTACCAATATTTCAGGTTCAAGGTGTGCTGCAATGGCAAAGCCAAGACGAACAATCATTCCACTACTGTATCGCTTAACGGGTGTGTCGATGTAGCGTTCTATTCCTGCAAAGTCAACTATCTCATCAAACTTTCGTCTAATCTCTGCTTTGGTCATCCCCATGATGGAGCCGTTCATAAAGATATTTTCTCTACCTGTCATTTCCTGATGGAAACCTGTACCTACTTCCAGTAAAGAAGCAATACGTCCTTTAGCTTTTATAACTCCCGTTGTAGGTGTAGTAACCCTGCTTAATATTTTTAATAAAGTAGATTTACCTGCACCGTTCTTACCAATAATCCCGAGAACTTCTCCTTGCTTTACATCAAAGTTAATATCGCGCAAAGCCCACACATAATCACTATCAGCTTTTGTACCTCTATCATTAACGGAACCTATTTTAAGATATGGATCTTCCTTACCTATTATATTTACAGTCCACCATCGTTTTAAATCGTGGCTTAAAGTTCCGGTACCTATAGTTCCCAAACGGTATTGCTTGGAAATGTTTTCAAATTTTATTGCTATATCACTCATTTATGAGTTTTAATGTTAGTTTGACCTCACCCCTGCCTCTCCCCTTTCGACTAAGCTCAAGGACCTTTTGAGAGGAGCTAAAGTAATTTCTATTTTTTTATTATTTTTATAAACATCCCCCTAGCCCCCTTCAAAGGGGGAATTTCCACTTAATTCTTAATTATCTTTTTAACTTTAGATTTTCAAGACATCCCCCTAGCCCCCTTCTAATGGGGAGTTGTCACTCCCTCTCCTCTTAGGAGAGGGTTGGGGTGAGGTCATATTATATCCATAAAGTTTCTTTCAACTTTATTAAAAATAACAATCCCTGACAACAATATAACTACTGTTACCAATGCACTATACCCTAGTGCAAACCATGAGAATGTTCCTTTACCCAGAAAGCCATATTTAAAAGTTTCCAACACGGCAGTCATTGGGTTTGCCTGAATAAGCCACATGTATTTATGATAATGACCCTGCATTACCGACAGAGGATAAATGACTGGTGTGGCATACATCCACAATTGTACGGCGAAAGTTAAAAGGAATTTCAGATCACGATATTTTGTAGTTAAGGATGAAATTATAATACCAAAGCCTAAACCAAGCCCAGCCAATATAAGTATGAGCACCGGAAACAATAAAGCGTAAGCATTGGGTGTAACATTTGTTCCTTTTATTGCAAAATAAATATAGACAATTATAAATACCAGAAATTGGATAAACATCTTTAATAAGCCTGTAATAGTCGTAGATAAAGGGGCTATAAGACGTGGAAAATAAACTTTCCCAAATACTGCCTGATTGGTAAGGAAAGTATCTGATGTTTTTATTAATGACTCTGAAAAATAATTCCAAAGTGTTATCCCTGACAAATAAAACAATGCCTGAGGAATACCATCAGTCGAGATGCCTGCCAAACCACCAAACACAAACATAAAAACGATGGTTGTAAATATAGGTTGTATAAAAAACCATATAGGGCCGAGTATAGTTTGTTTGTAAAAGGTAACTATCTCGCGACGGATATACATCTCCAGTAAATCGCGATATTGCCATACCTCTTTTAAGTTTAAGTTTAAAAGGCTACTCTTGGGTTTTATTGTTAATGTATATTCTTCGTTTTTCATTTTTTATTTTCACTTATTAATTGTCTTTTTAATTTATTTGTCTTATTCCCCCTTTGAAGGGGGTTAGGGGGATGTTGTCTTATTCCCCCTTTGAAGGGGGCTAGGGGGATGTTGTCTTATTCCCCCTTTGAAGGGGGCTAGGGGGATGTTGAATTACAAGGTCTTCAATCTTTTGTTCTAATGCTCTTAAAACATTATTCATATATTTCTTTACATCCAAATCATTAAAACGAATAAAACTCACTCCATTATCTTCTAAAATACTTTGTCGGGAAATATCATAATCATATTTGTTATCATGACTATTAACATCAATTTCGATAGCCAACATAAGCTCATGACAATAGAAATCAACAATAAATTCATCAAGTGGAACCTGACGATGAAACTCAACTCCAAATGATTTGCCTTTTATCTTTTGCCATAGCAATACTTCAGAAAGAGTACTGCTATTTCTTAGATCTCTTGCTAGTAATTTAAGACTTGGATTATATGTAATGATTTTATTTTTCATTATTATTATTTAAACCGATATATGAAGACATCCCCCTAGCCCCCTTTAAAGGGGGAATTTTACTTATTCCCCCTTTAAAGGGGGCTAGGGGGATGTTGTCTTATTCCTTTGAAGCCTGCCTGCCGGTAGGCAGGGGGATGTTATTTTGTTATTTAAAAAGTCTGTAAATAAATCTTAAACATAATTTCATATAAATGAAAATTTTTGAATGCAGCATTTTATTTAATCCTTTTCCATTATGATCTACACCTGATATCCATATCTTTGAAAATATTTTAAAGGCTTCATCAATAGTAATTTCTTGACTTTTCTCTTCTTCTGGACTATATTTATAAAGATTAGTTTCATCAAAAAGTACATCTCTATTAAAATATGCTTTTGCAACTAATTTATTGGATTCCTCAAAAGAAGTATAAAACTGATTTAATCTTAAAGGATTAGTTGTTTTATATTTTTTCTCCGAAAATGATGCTAAAATTTCATCTATATTATATCGGTCATGATTCACTCCATTTACTGTATATAGTGGAATATGTTTATTAAAGTTCCTGAGAAATTCAATTGTTAGATTATCAAAAGACTTATTTTGAGGTTCAGGAAACACATATCTATCATTAGTTTTTATATTTAATAAATCTAAGAAATCGTGTATTATTGATCCTTTTAATAATTTGGGCTTATCAAATACACGAATTATCAAATTCTCTTTTCCAAATATTGAAGCCCATTTATTAAGTGTAACCCAATTATTATAATAATTAGGATTATTACTATCATAACAATAGTTTATATATTCAGCTTTATTATCAGTACCTCCGGATTTAACATAGGTATTATACTGGCTAAGCAATAATTCATCCTGTCGTTTAATATAAACTACTATCTTAATTTCATTTGATATCTTTTCTAATAAACCTTTTAAAATTGACATCTCATCAACATCCAATAAACGCGAACTACAATGCTCGTTAGAAAAGATGATTGTATGTATGTTTTTGGATAATTTAGAGATTTCAGTTGACAACTTAGTCTCAATATTATTTTTATAAGTATCCTTATTAAATTTTTTGTTAGAAAATTGAAATGGGATTAAACCACTAATTCTATCAAAATTATTAGAGGCAAAAAGTGTTAAGGAAACATGATTTGATTCATCAATATTTGGATAATAGATTCCTTGCTTTTTTAATTCTTTTCTATTTAACAAAAAAAACTTCTGAATGCTTGTAGTCCCGGTATTCTCAGTACCTATATGTAAATATATTTTCAAATGCTAAATTTTATAAGAGTTAAAATTGTATATATGTTGTTTATAAAAATTTCAACTTTACACAGCTTCGCCACGTCAGTTACATCTGACAATGGCTTTTTAGAGTTAAAAAGTATTCTACAAAAATACGAAAATATATAAGTCGAATAAATAATTTAATTATTTTTTATTAACAAGATGATGTGTTTTTAGTTTTACGCTATGATTTAAATTACTTTTGAGAGTAATTCTTCGACTTAATCGAGATGATTTTGCAAAAGATCGTATGATCCTTCGACTTGAT
>CAIWDQ010000594.1 GCA_903911455.1 uncultured bacterium | reverse complement strand
GATATAAAACAAGAAATTTTTAAATTAATTTTATTATAAAAAAAGGTTAACTTTGATTTAAAAATGATGGCTTTTGTTAATAAAATTATAATCTAAAACAAATGGATTTTGGTCAAAAACAAATCGTCAATATGCCAAAACAAATAGATTTTGGTTAAAAACAAAAAATCTTTTGTCTTCGCGAGAAAATTTAGGGTCTTCGCCAACTTGACAATGGTCGAAAAAAATAGATATTGGTCAAAAACAAAAATGCAAAAGCCGAAAACAAATTGTCAGGGGTCATTTCCAAATGTGCAATGGTCGTAAACAAATCATCAAGTGTCGTTTCCAAAGTGTTAATTTGTCAAAAAAAATGAAAAAGGGGCAAAAAAGTGGATATTTGCCCAGAAAAATCGATTTTCGTCTTTGCACAAAGTGTTTTTAGCTCTGTAAAATGTGAATTGTTTAGAATCTATTATTAATAAGCTCAAATACATACACAATATTATTATACAGAATAATATTTATCATTTAATTCATTCACCTATTAATACACTGGATTCACCTATTATGTTTTTATTTCGCTTGTAGTTGGATTACTTTTGCACATTATTAATTCTCAAAATTGAATTGTTGTCTTTGTTTTTCACTCAATACAAATACAATAGTTTTTATTAATTAGATTTTAGTTAAGGATGGATAGCCACTGTACCAACGGTGGTTATCTTTTTCAAAACATAAAATTAAATCTGATTAATGTACATAATGAAAATTGTACATTGCATATAAAAACTGAACATTGTGTATTTAATTACATGCTTAAAATTATTAAAACAAAGTATTAATTATAAAAAAAATTGTAATGAAAATAAATAAAAACATAGCAATAAGTGAATCAGGATTTCTTTTTAATCCTTTAACAGGCGAATTCTTTACTTTAAATCCTTCAGGAGTTGAAATATTTGAAATGCTTAGGGAAGAGCATACATTTGAACATATTATGCAAACTATTCTTTCAAAATACGAAATAGATGGAACAACTTTTGAAAGAGATTATTTTGAGTTTGCCGGATTGTTAAAACAATTTAATTTGGTGGAACAAGAGAATTAAATCCCAATATATAATAGAAGAATAGAATAAATTGTTATAAAAGTAGCATATAAGATATGAAATTAGTAACCTAAAATATAACAGACATATAAATTTATATTTAATTTAGTTTTTTTATTTGATTCTTAACCTAACAGGTATTGTTGTCCTGATTTTTTTATACCTATAAATTAAATCAAGCACCTCTTTACTTAGAAATGGCGGGGTGAGGTCAATAAAAATGCTCCCACCAAAATGAATGATGAGAGCTTTTTACAACTTCAAGTACTTCCTGCCTGCCGGTAGGCAATGTAAGTATTTCAAGTACTTTTAGTACTTCTTAAAGTTACCTTGTTTTATTAATATTAATTATAATAGTACCGTTTAAAGCAGGATTTACAAATGCTGCATTCAGCATTTTAGCATTTCCAATTCTTATTTTCTTATTTACTATTTTTAATTTGCTATTTGCTGGTACTGTTATTGAATATTCGGCTACTGAAGTAGGTGTAACTTCTGAGAAGAAGATTTTTACAGCACTGTTATTAGGATTTCCAACCATTATTGAACCACCTATAGGGAATATCTTTTCGAAATTACTAGCTATCATACCTGCAGTAATATTCAGTGCAATCTGATTAGGTTTTAGTGTTGTTATATCAGTTTGATTTGGTTTAAGCAACTTAGCATTAAATCTTTTTATCACTTCTCTCAGATCGTAAAAGTATATTGACATCAAATCACCAAAATCCTGACGCATTACGCCATAAGCTTCATTTACTATTTCTTCAACTAAGCTACGATCATCTCTAACTGTTCCTTTTTCGGTTCCTTTGGTTTTTGCCTTTAATTTTAAGTCCTCAACCCAAACAGTTGCTTCAGCCATTGCTAAGGCTATTATAGGCTTAGTAGCCATTAACTTCAGCCAGCTTTCCAAAAAGATTATTTGATCTCCCTGACTCCCTTTTTTGAAAGCAGTTACATTATTAAAATATAATAATTCAACTATTGCTTCATCATCATTGGTAACTGTACGGATTTTGCGTTCCATTGTTTTCAAAAATGGAGTTAATGTTTTAAATTTAGCATTATACGCATTTACATCCTCAGTTACCAAGTCGAGGTCTCTGTTTCTGTTGGTTAAATAATCTAAATATTTTATAGAAACAAGCCCGTCACGGTCTATCATTATTTGTATTTTGGGAGTTATTGTCCCACTACTTGTTCTAATAATATGGTCGTCAAGCATTGCCATTGTTCTGTCTATCGGTTTGCCAATAATCTTACTTAATTGGGATGACAGATGATTAAATTCTGCTCTTTCAGATTTGTTTAGTTCATAAAAAATCATATAATTATTATTTTGTCGAAATTAATAAAAAAGAAATTTTTCCGGTTTAGCCGGAAAATAAAAATTTAAATAAAAAATAAACAGGTATGTAATTTACGATATCCTATGAACGATATGCCTGAATAGTCTTAAAATGAAGAATTTTTCAAAAGAAATTGTTGTTTTCATTTTTGTTTCTTATACCTGATAATTGTTAGTTCAGATAATAATTATCAAAATTACTAAATAATTCTGATTATATTGAGATATATTAATTTTTTTTGAATTTTTAACATTTGACTTAAAACCGCACAAAATTTATCTCTTTTATTAATTTGTGGAGCAACTCAAATTTTGAGGATGGCAAAACGAAGTTGTGGGGAGGTTCTCATATTTTGAGGATGGCAAATTGAAGTTGTGGGGAGATTCTCATATTTTGAGGATGGCAAATTGAAGTTGTGGGGAGGTTCTCATATTTTGAGGATGGCAAATCGAAGTTGTGGGGACGTTCTCATATTTTGAGAATGGCAAAACGAAGACGTGGGGAGGTTCTCATATTTTGAGGATGGCAAAACGTAGTTGTGGGGAGGTTCTCATATTTTGAGGATGGCAAAACGAAGTCGTGGGGAGGTTCTCATATTTTTTGTGCTCCTCCAAAATAAATTTAATGGCTATTTATATTATGAGTAGGATGCTTTTTCTTTTTTCTTACACTTATTTATTACGTATGCCTTATACATGCGTTTTTATTGCACTTCCATAATTATTTATCACCAAATACAAAAATATAATCATAAAATAAATTGAGATACTATATATATGTTGTATCTTTGTAGTGAGTTTTTAAAAAAAAAGGAAAATGAAAAAATTCATAATATCATTTGTAATTTTCTTATTATTAAATGGGAGTATTTTTTCACAGAAATTACAACCTAAAAATGAAACAATTAAAGACACCTCACTTATTCATTTTATTGACAAATTAAAATTCATAATTGAGCATAAAGACAAAGAATATTTATTGAATATAATTAATAAAAAAATACAAAATAGTTGTGGAGATAATTCTGGAATAGCTAATTTCAAATTAATTTGGAAGATTAATTCTCCAAATACTGATATATGGAGAATATTGAAAAGAATTACTGACTTAGGAGGATATTTCACTACAAATAAATGGGATGAAGGTATTTCTTATACATTTCCTTACACTTCAGGGTTAGAGTTGAAAAACATTCAACCTGAAGATTATTTTTCCTTATTAGTTATTACTTTAAATAATTTAGAATTAAAAGAAAAACCAGATGAGAAATCTAAAACATTAGCTGTTTTGAGTTATGATGTTGTATGGAATGAATTACATGTTGATTTAAAATCTAATGAATGGTATTTAATTAGAAGTTTTGATAAAAAAATTAAAGGTTATGTTAAGTCTAATTATGTACAAGCAGTAACGGATTACCAAATGGTTATAAAGAAGATAAAAGGGAAATGGGAAATAACTCATTTCCTTCAAACATGTGATTAGAAACAGAAAGAAACTGACAATATCTTAAAGTAGTTTAATATATAAACAATATAGGTGTGCAAAGCAATAAAAAGGAATAAAATTAAGGAGTTTTAAAAAATAAGGTTTTATCAAAATAAATATTGTCTTTCTTCTTCTCATTTATATTTAAACCACGCCTTAAAACAATTATTAATTATTAATTATTTCTTCTCCGCGAAGGATATTATTAGTAATTTCGTCAAAAGAATTATTAAGATCATACTAATTAAAGAGCTAAATAAAATAAATGAACAATAAAGAAGTATTCAGACAATTGGTGGAGGACTACAAAGATAAGGTAGTAAATACCTGCTTTGGGTTTGTGCATCAACAGGAAGATGCTGAAGATATTGCTCAGGAAGTATTTGTTGAAGCCTGGCTTAATTATCATAAATTCAGAGGCGAAGCAAGCCTTTCTACATGGTTGTATCGTATTGCCGTAAATAAATCTTTAGATGCTTTAAGGAAACGAAAAACCAGAAAGTATATTGATTTGATAAAAAATCTTCTTCATTTAAATAATGAAGATCACAATCAGATTAAAGAATCCAACCTAGATCCTTTACAGAAAATAGAAACAGAAGAAAGAGAACAAGTCCTCATAAACGCTTTGGATTTGATCCCTGTTAACCAGAAAATAGCTATTACTTTGGCTAAATATGAAGACTTAAGCATGAAAGAAATTGCAGAGGTAATGGAAACAACCGAATCGGCTGTTGAATCTTTATTATCAAGAGCCAAAGTGTCGTTAAGAAAGCATCTTGAAGAATATTATAAAAATAATTAACATCAAACCGAAGGAAATAATAAAACAATACGTCATAATAATAAAGAACACCAAAAATGAATGCTAATAATTATAAAGAGAAAACAGAAAAGACTATGGAGTTGCTTGAAGCACTTCCTAAGGTGAAAAGTTCAGCCTATTTTCAGACAAGAGTTGAAGCAAGTATTGAACTTTTAAATACTAATAAAGTCTATTCTTTTAATTTGAATACAGCTTTAAGATATGCTTTCTTTATAATGATAATTGTATTAAATATCGGAGTTTCCTATTCGTACCTCAAAAGCAACAATAACTCTAAAGAAACGAGAGAAAGTATGATACAGGAACTTTCTGGTACGTTCTTTACAAATAGTACCGATAATTATAGTTTAACCAATCAGTAAGGAGGGATTATGAATTACTTTAAAGAAAAGAAATTTGCAACAATAGCTATAATAGTTTTAGTTATTTTAAACATTACTACTATTACGCTATTATGGTTGGGCCGACCATCAAATCATAGGCATCCAATGGTTCCAAGAGAGAAAGTTCTATTTGATTTTATTGCTCATGAATTAGATTTTAATCCGGTTCAAAAGCTTTCGTATGAGAAACAAGAAAGAATATTTATGGACGAAACCAGAGCAGTTCATCTTAGAATTGATTCAATTCAACAACTACTTTATAATACTATCTATAGCGAAGTAACAAATAAACTTGTGATTGACTCTCTAACTAATATTATAGGGAGTTTGGATGCTGAATTAAATAGAATAACTTACAATCATCTTGTAGAAATCAAAAGTCTGTGTGAAGGTAATCAGCAAGAGAAATATAAAACGCTTTTAAAAGATGTTTTAGATAATATCCGCCCGAAAAGTCCAGATGTACCACCGCCAAGAAGGGAAGAATAATTAATAATTAAGAATTAATAATAAAATTAAAACAAATAAATAAATAATGAAAACAATAAGAAACATAGCAATTATTGTTGCTTTAATAATTGGGATGAGCAGTCTATTAAATGCTCAGGTTGATAATAACAGACCAGAACCTCCTAAAGATGAGTTTCAAAAACCTTTGCCTCCTCCTCCGGTATTGCCCGGTATTCCAAATCTAACTAAAGAACAAAGTGAAAGTATAAAGAAACTTCAGCTCAAAATAAGTGAAGATGTGTTGCCAATAGAAAATGAAATTAAAGAAAAGGAAGCAAAACTTAATTCACTTACTACTGTAAAGAATCCTGATATGGATGCTATTTATAAAGTGGTAGACGAAATTGCAGTGCTCAAAGTTAAGATTGCGAAGATGCAAATAGCTCATGATATGGATATAAGAAAAGTATTGAATGATGAACAAAGGTTGATCTTTGACAGAAGACCTAAACATCCACTACGATAAAAAGATTATTACAATTTATAAATATCATAACAATTTCTTTTAATTTTATAACACCAAATATTGTTTTACTTGTTAATATTGCAAAGTAATTTTGAGTGGAAATTATTGAGTGAAACAAAGCGTTGAAGAAGAAGATAAATTTAAAACAATATAAATACAATTTATTTTGTAATTATATGGCATTGAATCAATTTATTGTTTTAATGTGAAACTAGTTAATAAACTAAATATTTTATACAATGAGAATTAATAAAAACATCGCAATTAGCGACATGGGATTCGTTTTTAATCCTGTAAACGGCGAATCATATTCAGTAAACCCTATTGGTGTTGAAATAATAAACTTACTTAAAGAGGATAAATCTTATGAGGAAATCAAAGCTACTATATTAAATAACTATAGTACTGACGAAACTACCTTTGAGAAAGATTATTTTGACTTCACAAATTTACTGTTACATCTTAATCTAACAGAAACAGAGGATGAAAAAAACAATTAATATTGCAGTCAGCGGATTAAATGCAATAGATAGTCCGGGGCCGGGGATTTCTGTAATTAGAGGATTGCGTGACGCAACAAGCTTTGATGTGAGGATCATAGGCTTATCGTACGAATCACTAGAGCCTGGAATATATATGCATGATGTCGTTGATAAAACGTATCAAGTTCCTTATCCAACTGCGGGTACTGAAGCCTTGATGGCAAGGCTTGAATACATTCATGAGAAAGAGCATTTAGATGTTATCATTCCAAACTTTGATGCCGAGCTTTACTCTTTTATGAAGCTTGAAGGCGAATTAAAGAAGATGGGCATACATATGTTCCTGCCAACTATGCAACAGTTTGAAGAACGCCATAAAGTAAACTTACCCGAATTCGGAAAGAAGTATGATATATTAGTTCCAGATAGTAAGAATATATTTGGAACTAACGAATTATATACTCTAACAAATGAATTTACCTATCCGATGGTTATCAAAGGCAAATATTATGATGCAGGTATTGCATATAATGTTGAACAAGCTAAGAGTTACTTCAATAAACTAAGTGCTAAATGGGGATTGCCTATCGTAGTTCAGCAATTTGTACATGGAACTGAGTATAATGTTACGGGTTTGGGAGATGGTAATGGAAATACCATTGCTGCTGTGCCAATGCGTAAACAATATATTACAGATAAAGGTAAAGCATGGGGAGGTATTTCAATTGATGATAAAAAGATGCTTGAGATTACCCACAATTTTGTAAGTAAAACAAAATGGAGAGGTGGCTTTGAACTTGAACTTATGAAAGGTCAGGACAATCATTATTATCTTATGGAAATTAATCCTCGTATGCCAGCATGGATATACCTTGCAGTAGGTGTTGGACAGAACATCCCCGAAGCTTTAGTTAACCTTGCACTTGGTGAAAAGGTAGAACCATTTAAAGATTATATAAAAGGAAAAATGTTTGTAAGATATGCCTGGGATATGATAGTAGATATTGAAGAATTTCAGGCTATATCAACAATAGGAGAATTATAATATATTTTAAACAATTAAATTGGATTAATAAAATGGAAAAACAAAGATACGAACGTCCGATAATAAAGAAATTAGAAACCGGAATGCCAAATAAATTCGGTATGAGAACCGAATATGCACCAATGACTCAGATTGATGGTGTTTCAGTGAAAGAATTAATAAAAGAATATGGATCACCTTTATTTGTAATATCCGAAAGTACAATTAGGTCAACTATTAAAAAGGCTAAGAAAGCTTTTACAACAAGGTATCCTAAAGTTCAATTTGCCTGGTCGTACAAGACTAATTATCTTGATGCAGTTTGCAAAGTATTTCATCAGGAAGGTTCATGGGCTGAAGTAGTTTCAGGATTTGAATATAAGAAAGCCATTGCTAATGGTGTTAGTGGAAAGAAGATAATATTTAATGGTCCGGATAAATCTGAAGATGATTTAAGAATGGCTATAGAAAATGAATCTTTAATTCATATTGACCATTTAGATGAGTTATATACAATTCTGGAATTAACAGATGTAATTAATAAAAGACCTAAGGTTGCAATTCGAGTTAACATGGATACAGGTATTTATCCTATGTGGGATAGGTTTGGATTCAATTATGAGAATGGACAGGCATGGGATGCTTTGAATAAAATAATGCGTTCAGGGAAATTAGAATTGATGGGTTTGCATAGTCATATTGGTACCTTTATGTTGTCGGCAAGTGCATATGCTGTAGCTGCTTCTAAGCTTGCCGATCTGGCAATTGGGATTGAGCAGAAATACAATCATACAATAAAGTATATTGATATGGGTGGTGGATTTGCATCTAAAAATACTTTAAAAGGCTCTTATCTTCCAGGTTTTGATGTTACTCCTTCTTTTGATGATTTTGCAGAAGCTATTACAACTACATTACTTAATTCTAATTTTAAAAATAGTGAACTTCCAACTTTAATCCTTGAAACTGGTCGTGCTTTGATTGATGAAGCCGGTTATCTTTTAGGTTCTGTAGTTGCAAATAAACGTACTTCTTCAGGTAAACGGAATACTATAATAGATGTCGGTGTTAATATTTTATTTACTTCTTTCTGGTATGATCATAAGATTACACCTGCACAACCTTTTACTCATTATACTGAAACTACACAGATTTATGGCCCGCTTTGTATGAATATTGATGTTATCAGAGAAAATATTGATCTACCATTATTAAATAAAGGTGATCATTTTGTAATTCATACAGTAGGTGCTTATAATATGACACAATGGATGCAATTTATTACATTACGTCCAAATGTTGTTATGATTGATTCTAATTCAAAAGTTCATTTAATTAGGGAACGAGAAAGCATGGAAACTTTCTCATCATTAGAAAAAGTTCCTGAACATTTAAAGAAGTTTGAACTATAGTATTAGAGTATAATGATTCAGAAACTGAAATACATATTTCCACATTATATTAGTAGTTTATTAAACAGCTACACTCAGATATTTTTCTCAAATAATGTTCTGTTTGCCTGTTTATTAATTATTGTAACTTTTCTTGATATATATGCAGGAATAAGTGGAGTAATTGCAGTTACTGTTTCAAATACTTTTGCGTATCTAATAGGTTTTAACCGTAATAACATTAAAGCAGGTTATTACGGTTTCAATAGTTTGTTGGTTGGATTAGGATTAGGAGTCTCTTATCAACCCAATTACCAATTCTATATTATATTAGTCTTTGCAGCTTTACTTACATTGTTTATTACAGTAATGCTTGAAGGTGTGATAGGAAAATACGGTTTACCATTCCTAAGTATATCATTTCTTATAGTTTATTGGATGGCTACTTTAGCTACCCGCGAATTTACTGCTCTTAAAATAAGTGAGCGAGGTATATATACCTATAATGAAATGTATTTGATAGGTGGAATGGCAATGGTTAAGATATATAAGTGGTTTAATGAGCTAAATCTTCACGAAGCAATTGTTATATATTTTAGATCATTAGGTG
>CAIWDQ010000593.1 GCA_903911455.1 uncultured bacterium | reverse complement strand
TAAATTAATTAAAGAAATTAAAGAAAACCCTACCTATAAAATTGATTAATCATTTAAATAAAAAACCTAACAGTTTTTGTAAACCTGTTAAGTTTAGTTCTTAAAATTAAAACTTCTTTATGAAAATTTAATCAAAGGGAGCAAAGGCAGTAATCTTCCAATTGCCATTAATATTTCGTATCACAAGATGAGGGTCTGCTGCATACAATAAATCTTCAGTTAAAACGTAACCATTTAATCTGTTGCCGATAGAACTTATTTTAGCAAATTTTTCTCTATAATAATCCAAATCAATCAAAACAATATCATAATTCAAAACACCACAACAATACTCATCATCTACTTCTTCCCTTTGATACACTTTCGCCTTAGCATCCACACAAACAGCAGTTATATACCAGTCGAATCCGAAATTTATTTTTTTAAAAGCTTTCGCTGAATGCGTATATGGAATGCAAAAATACTTACCAATTTCATCTTTTTCCCAGGTTCCACCATATTTTAACTCCTGTGAAAGAAGTTTCCATAAACCGGTTTCATCAGGATTATTAAGATTCCAATAGTTAGAAAACTCTTTAATCCCATTTAGACCACCCCCATAACTAACAATAATATTGGGATCTAAAGTTCTAAAAAGTTCATTAGTATCTTTATTCGCAACAATAGCTTTTAAGGTAATAATAAATCGGGTTAACGAAGTATTGCCTTTACTTTCGTCGGCAGGTAGAATTTTGTAAATAGGATTTTTATCGGCAGTATTACTTAAAAGGATAGATGTTAGTACTCCTATAAATGAAAATAAAATGACTATTTGAAACATTTTCTTCATAAAATCATTTTATTATTTCTTTTATGAATAAAAAAACTCGCCTATATCTGATATAATTGTCAATGATTTTTTATCAGCCTTATGGCAATGCCCTATTATTTTAGCATCAATATTAAAAGATTTGGAGACAGCAATAATAGCATCAGCCAAAGCTTTGTCAACATAAATCTCCATACGATGCCCCATATTAAATACCTTATACATCTCCTGCCAAGGAGTTTGAGATTGTTCCTGTATCATCTTAAACAAAGGCGGTACCTCAAACATATTATCTTTAATGATGTGAAGATTATCTACAAAATGCAGCACTTTAGTCTGAGCACCACCACTGCAATGCACCATCCCATGTATCTGACTACGGTAATTATCCAATATTTTTTTAATAACAGGAGCATAAGTGCGAGTCGGAGACAACACCATTTTGCCGGCATCCATTCCTTTAACTTCAGTATTATCAGTAAGCAATAAATTACCCGAATACACTAAACTTTTATCAATACTATTGTCATAACTCTCAGGATATTTTTCAGAATATATCTTACTAAAAACATCATGGCGTGCTGAAGTCAAACCATTGCTACCCATACCTCCGTTATATTCTTTTTCGTAAGAAGCCTGTCCGTAAGAAGCCATTCCGACAATAACATCCTCATCTTGTATAGTGTGATTTGAAATAATATCGCTACGTTTAGTACGGGCAGTCACAGTTGAATCCACAATAATAGTTTTAACAAGATCACCAACATCGGCAGTTTCGCCACCTGTAGAGAAAATACCTATGCCCATATTACGCAATTCTGCAAGAAACTCTTCGGTACCATTAATAATAGCAGCAATCACTTCGCCCGGAATCAATTTCTTATTTCTGCCAATAGTCGATGACAAAAGAATATTATCAGTAACACCTACACAAAGCAAATCATCAAGATTCATCACAATAGCATCCTGAGCAATGCCTTTCCATACCGAAATATCACCGGTTTCTTTCCAATAAAGATAAGCTAAGGAAGATTTGGTACCTGCACCATCGGCATGCATTATATTACAATAATCAGCATCACCACTCAAAAGATCGGGAACTATTTTGCAAAAAGCAGAAGGGAACAGGCCTTTATCAATATTCTTAATTGCATTGTGAACATCATCTTTGGAGGCAGAAACACCTCTCAAATCATATTTAAGTTGATCATTCATATCCTTAAAACAAAACATCCCGATTGATTAGACCGGGATGTTTCAATATTATTAATTAATAAAATATTATTTTTGCTTGCTAATGATTAATGCTTTATTCTTTTTATCAATCGAGTATTTACCAAATTGCAGCATGGTTGCTTTATTAAGAATTAAATCAACCTTCAAACTCTTAACAATAGTAGCTTCAATGTTAACAATTTTTCCATCGGCTAGCTTAACTTCTTTTAAGATAAGTACAGATTTTTCAACAATGTTACCATCTTTATCAATAGCTTTTTCATTTTCTTTAAAGTCTTCTTTAGTAATACGAGCAGATTTCAAGAAATCCATAGCTACATCATAAGAGAAAGTATTAGTTTTAGCATTTTCATTAATAGAGAACTTCAAAGTAACGTTATCAACAATACATTTACCTTCATATGTAGCATTAGGTGTAGTAGCACCAGGTTTGTAAGAAATAACAGTAGCTGTGTCGTTATCTTTAAGTTCAATTCCACCAGCAGTAGCATTAGTATCAATAGTAGAAGTCGGAACAAAATCTTCGCTGATAATAGAGAATTCAGTTCTACGATTTAACTGATGAGCTGCTTCTTTTTCGTCAGTTGTTCTAAGAGTTTTAATGTAGTCATCAGTAAGAGTTGCACCAGCAGGGAAAGTATAAACTTTACCGGTTTGAGATTTTCCATCTTTACCTCTAAACATAACTGAAGTTTCATTAAGAAGAGGCCTTGGGAAATGTTGTCCACATCCTTTAGGTTGCAAACGAAGAGAATTAATACCTCTTGAAATTAAGAAGTCAACAACACTTTGAGCTCTTCTTTGTGATAAAGAATCATTAGTCATAGGTATTGGTCTGCTATCAGTATGCGAACGGAGTTCAATAACTATAGTTGGGTTAGCTTCTAATGTCTTGATAAGCATAATTAACGAATCCTGATATTGTTCTTTTAATTCCCAACGACCAAGATCATATAAAATTTCAGGTAATGGAATAGGTTCTTTTGGAATAGGAGTAATTCTGAAATCATGAGTAAAGTCTTTATTTGCTGTTAAATTAACAGTTGATTCAGTACCTTTATTCTTTTCAGTATTTAAATAACCCTTTTTAGTAACTACTAAATCATAAGTAACACCCCAAACAAATTGTTTATTATCAAATTTGTATTTACCTTTCCCATCTGTTTTAGTTTCAATAGATGTCCCATTCGAGCCAACCATTTTAACTGTCGCATCTTTTAATAACTGTAAAGTATTATCATCACGAACAGTTCCAACTAAAGTATATAATAATGGAGGAAGATAAACTGAGTAAATATCATCACCTCCTCGGCCACCTTTACGATTAGAAGACATAAAACCTTTTTCACCTTCAGGGAAGAAAACAAGTCCGATATCATCGCCACTAGAGTTAATTGGGACACCTAAATTTCGAGCTTGAGTCCATTCTCCATTAACATAAGAAGTTTTAAAAATATCGTAACCCCCCAAACCTGGCCAGCAATTTGAAGAAAAATATAAAGCAGTATCATAACGAAGGGTTGGCCACATTTCTTTGCCGGCAGTGTTTACATTAGGACCTAAGTTAACAGGTTTCCCGAATGCTTTACTTTTCTTATCACGTTTAGCACACCAAATATCGTATTCCCCTTGCCCACCTGGCATATTAGATGAAAAATAAATTGTAAGTTCATCGCCACTAATAGCTGGATGAACATAATCATAATCTTCAGAACCTAATTGTACTATTTCAGGATCATCCCAACCTTTACCTTTCTTTTTTGAAGTAAAAATAGAACAACCTAATCTCTTTTTATTTTCATTTCCACAACGTGTAAAGTATATTGCAGATCCAGTTTCATTAAAACATGCTTCACCTTCGTTAGCATCAGTATTAATAATATTTTCTTTGTCATAAAGATCAACTCCACTCCAATTTCCTCTTCTATCTTGGGTAACAGAGAAGAAGTCTGAGAAATTAGTACCTGTCCAAACATCAGTCCCTTTACCAGTTGTACCTTCACGAGTAGAAGTAAAAACTAATTCACTATATTTTTTTCTATCACTAAATGCAGGAGACCATTCGTTATCTTTGGTATTAAATTTCTTCATATTTGTGACTTCGTATCTTGTAGGATTGTCCATCCAACCTTTAATCAATTTACAAGATTCAGCACCATTCAAAGCTCTTTGATCATCAGGGACTAACTTAAGATAACTTTTATAGTTTTCTAAGGCTTCATCATATTTTTCATTTGAACGTAATGCTTCAGCTAAATACAAATAAACTTTAGGTTCTTGTTTAAAATAATTTAATTTCACAACACTTTTGTATTGTGATTCTGACATTTTAGTATTCCCAGTCATTCTGTAACACTCAGCAATCTGGAATAGTATCCTGTTTCTTTCAGGTTTATTATTCACCTTAGTATAAGCTTTCTTATACTTCTCAATGGCATTATTATAT
>CAIWDQ010000592.1 GCA_903911455.1 uncultured bacterium | reverse complement strand
TATTTTTATCAGTTATTAACAATCTAATGTAAAAAACGTTTGAAAGAATTTAATATTGTTTATAAATGGCAAATATCAATCCTGAAATAGAAGAAAGTTGGAAAAATGTACTCATGCAAGAGTTTGAATCCGATTATTTTGCAAAACTGAAAGAATTTTTAATAGAAGAAAAGAAAAAATACATTGTTTATCCTCCAGGTAAACAAATATTCACTGCTTTTAATCTTACTCCATTCAACAATGTTAAAGTTGTGATACTTGGGCAGGATCCTTATCATGGAGAAGGACAAGCCCATGGATTATGTTTTTCAGTTCAGGATGGAATTAAGCCACCTCCTTCATTAATTAATATATATAAAGAGATTGAGGATGATATTGGAATTAAAATGAATGTAACAAAAGGAAGTCTTGAAAAATGGGCTCAACAAGGTGTTTTATTATTAAATGCTACACTTACTGTAAGAGCCAACAATGCAGGATCACATCAGAATAAAGGTTGGGAAATTTTTACGGATAATGTTATTAAAATTCTTTCTGAGCAAAAAAAAGAAATAATTTTCATATTATGGGGAAATTTTGCACAAGCAAAAGAATCTTTGATTGATAAAAACAAACATTATATTTTAAAATCAGTACACCCTTCTCCCCTTTCTGTTTACAGAGGTTTTTTGGGATGTAAACATTTTTCAAAAACAAATGAGATTTTAAAGTCAATTGGAGAGGAAGAAATTGATTGGAAAATAGAATAAAGCACACAATTGCAATCTCTTTAGAAGTTATTAACAATTGTTCATAACTCTAGTTGAAAGATTGTGCATAAATAGATGCCCAAAACACTTGACAAACGCTTTAAAATGTTGTAATTTTGTATCATCAAATGAGGGATAAAGGGCAAGTTTTAAAAAGCAAATCTAAAAAGCAAAAAACCTGAAAAGGCAAATGCAAAGTAAGAGATGATTTCCTGAAAAGTAATCTGAAAAGAAGAAATGAAGGAAATGAAATTTTGAAAAACGAAGTTATAGAAGGGGGAAGTCTGAAAGGAAAGAACCGTTCGAAAAACTGAGCATTAATGAAAAATTCTGAAAAGAATGTACTGAGATGCAAAGCCGCAATAACAGTAATTTGACATCTTTTAAGGGCTATGGCTGTTAAAGGATGAAATGGGAGTCAATTCAACTAGAATAGACTCCCATTTGTTTTTTATAGCTATTACTTCTATCCTATTTTAAAAGTTTTATTCCTTTTACTAAGCAATAAAGATTATGATATAGCATATAATCTAAGCCATTATAATTACCTAATATACCGTCTTCTTCGCCTGATTGAATTTTCTTTTTAAGATGAAATTTATAAGAAGCCGACCAACCTGTTCCTATAGGATTGATTCCTTTTCCATAATTATAAGGTCCATTGAATGGAGCTTTATTCATTTGGTTGAGAGCTTTGTTTAAGTATTTTAACTTCAGTTTATGATTTTCGTGTAATGTTCTCCAACATAATAAATAAAATGCATCCCAATCGTGTAATGTTGTTTTGTTTGATATTCCAAAACGAGTAGTATTTATTTTAAAAATAAGGCCAAAGAATGGAATTGTTCCTCTCCATGAATCTCCTATAACTGCAAGTGTAGTAATCATTGAATTATTGTCTGCACTTGGACCTGGTACAAACTGACTGGATTGAAAAATTAGTTCTTGAAAGTATCTTGTGAATTTCTTAAAAAGATTATCATTTTTAATATCAAAAAACGAAGCAGCTTTCATAAAACCATGTGCATAAGGAAAACTAAATCCCCCTTTTGCAGCTTTCAATTTATCTCCATTTGGTTTATAAATATTCCATCTCAACGAATATGTTTTCCCATAAATATACGACGAATTACGAATATAACTTATAATATTACCAGCAATTATCTGAGATATTATTTTTTCTTTTGAATTATCTGGCAAACATTTATAAACTAAAGCTAATCCTAATAACAAACCTATTGCTTCATCCTGACTAAATATTTCTGGAACAGTATCACATTCAGATACCTTTTCTACCCAAGCTGGTTGTCCAGGTTCAAGTCCTTTAAAAGTTCTGCTTAAAGGATCAAAAACATTATCTTTACTTAAGCTTTTATTAAAATAAATTTTATGAATAGTATCATTTAAAAAATCACATGGAACATTATTGCGTACAAAAAAACCGTCCAATGTATCTTTACTATTTTTAAAAAGTAAATGTTCGCAACGATCAAGATAATTAACAAACTGAAAAAGCGCAAGATTTAATTCATTTTTAGTTTTTAATGCTTCAATTGTATCATTCGAATTATATAATAATTTATATTCAGTAGCAAGCATCCCAAGGTAATAACCGAAATATATTGAATGTTGTCCAAAGTTAAGATCATTAGCTCCATAATCCATACGATTCCTTATACAGACTATTTCACTCTCACCTTGTTTCTGTCCAGGCATTACAAAATACTCTAATCTTTTACGATAATTCCAGTATTTAACCATATTTAATGAATCATTTTGAGAATGGATTTCTGATATAAATACTAATAAGAAAAACAATAAAGAAATACAGATTTTATAACAACTCTTGGTTGAAAATTTTATTAAAGAAAAGTTATTATTATCAAAAATTATGAAATTAAACATAGAATCGAATTAGTTTGCAAAATTATCAAAAATAATTCACAAATCTAATTTATCATTATTATCTTTGCAAATTGAAATGGAGAGATGCCGGAGTGGTCGAACGGGACTGTCTCGAAAACAGTTGAACCCATTACGTGGTTCCGAGGGTTCGAATCCCTCTCTTTCCGCTTAATGTCACTTCTCAATTTTAACTTTTTATTGATATTACTTCATAAATCAAAATAATGAATGAAATATTTACGATACTTATTGTTTTAATATTTACATATTTCAATAATTCATATGCTCAAAAAAAGGATAGTATTCAAAAAGAAATAAAATCAACGAATATATATGTTTCAGATTATGGACATGTAATAAACAATTACACTAATGCTGTTGATGCTATTTGCAAAGCTTTGGAGGCCGCCTCTAAGGTGGAGTTTCCTTACCTGATTTTTCCTTATGGCAGATATGATATTTGGCCGGAAGGTGCTGCTCATAAAGAATACTTCATTTCTAATACTTCAACTAAAGACGAATGTCCTTCTAAAATTAAAACAATTGGAATACTAATTAAAAATATCAAAAATCTTATTATTGAAGGTTCAGGCTCAACTATCATGTGTCATGGAAAGATGGTTAGTTTTGTAGTTGATAGTTGTGAAAATATAGTGATTACTAACCTTTCAATAGATTTCGAAAGACCTACAATGTCGGAAGCTAAAGTTGTAAATATTACTGATAATTCTGTTGATTTGGCTATACATAAGGACTCTAAGTATAGTATTGCATACAATAGAATAGAGTGGTATGGTGAAGGCTGGAGTTCTAAAATTCTTCATACAATAGAGTATGATTCGGCAACAGAAACAATGCATTATAGCAATTGGGATAAAATATTTATTAATAGTGAAGCAACTGAATTAAGCCATAACTTAGTACGTTTTAAATTACCTGAAGATTTTCATACTAAAATTGGAAACATAGTTACAGTAAGAGATATAATCCGCGACCAGGTAGGTATGTTTATAGTGAATAGCAAAAACGTAACACTTTTAGATGTTAATATGAATTATATGCATGGTCTGGGTATCGTTAGCCAGTTCAGTGAAAACCTAAGTATGAATCATGTGGTGTGCGCTCCTAATCCTTATTCAGGGAGGTTGATGGCTTCTTCAGCTGATTTTATGCACTTTTCGGGTTGCAAAGGATTGATTGACATCAAGAATTGTGAATTTTCAGGAGCTCATGATGATCCTATTAACATACATGGGACACATCTTCGAATTATTAAACAAATTGATAAAGATAAAATAGTTGTTCGTTTTATGCATGGACAAAGTTATGGTTTTACTGCTTTCTATATTGGGGATGAAATTGATTTTATTCATGCTGATCAATTAGTTGTTTATAGTAATAATAAGGTAAAAGCTGTTAAAAGATTAAATGATTATGAAATTGAACTTACATTAGTTTCACCTTTACCAAAAGGCATAGAAGAAAATGATTGTATTGAGAATGTTACATGGACACCAAGTGTACATATTCAAGGATGTAAGTTTTCCCGAACAAATACTAGAGGTATACTTTTAACTACTCGTCGTAAAGTTGTTATCGAAAACAATAAGTTCTTCCGTTTAGGGATGAGTGCTATACTTATTGCCGATGATGCAATGAATTGGTACGAATCTGGTATGGTTAACAATGTGTTGATTAAAGGGAATGAGTTTGTTGATTGCGGTTATAATGGGGGCCCTGGTAATGCAGTAATTGCTATTGCTCCCGAAAATACAAATCCAGATATTAAGAAGCCTGTGCATAGAAATATACGTATTGAAAATAATATTTTTAAGACTTACGACTACCCTATTTTATTTGCTAAAAGTGTTGATGGTTTAATATTTAAAGATAACAAGATTATCCACACAAATACTCTTATACATTGTTCCGAAAATAAGTTTAATCTTTACTTTGATGCTTGTAGTAATGTTATAATTGAAAGGACTTCTTCTAAAGGTAATATTTTAGGAAAGAATATTCATTATGACAGGATGAAAAGTAGTAATATTAAAATTTTAAACGATAAAGTATTTCATATCAATTAAACGTTTATAAAAAGCTCTGTCAAAAACAATTCTGACAGAACTTTTTTAAAAAATTTCTTACTTACTCTTGATTTCATTTGTGTTCTTTACACATTTCAGCTTTTTTACAACAATTAGTTGAGTCCTTCTCTTCTTTTTCACAACAATTGCCCATTTTTTCATGCCCACAACTATTTTGCATCATTTCACAACAATGCATCTTGCAGCAATGCATATTTCCAGATTCCATTTTGCAGCTGTCACCTTTCATCATCATTTCAATACGGCAATCTTTTTTACATTTCATGAATTTTGGGCAGCAGTGAATACCCAAAGCCATAGCTGTTACAAATATAATAGCTGCAATGGCAACAATATAGAATCCTTTTGTCCATTGCTTTTGATCCTTATTTATAAACCCTTTAATAATAAGAATAATTCCTTTTGTTTTCAGTATTATAACTGAAACAATCAATAAATAAAAACAAATAAAAATTGAGTGCATTTCCTTTAAAATTTAATTAATAAATAAAAGTACAAATATAAACTATTTTTTATAATAAACTTAAAATTGATTTGTATTTAACAAATAAATTCTAACATCATCTAATAATTACTTATTACAATTAAGAATTAACATCAATAATGTTTAATAGTTGTGTTTGTAAAATCTTATTATCT
>CAIWDQ010000591.1 GCA_903911455.1 uncultured bacterium | reverse complement strand
TTTTTTAAAATAGAAGATAGATTAATCAAACATTTAATAGTATTTCTCTTCTCATAATCTTTATCAGATAAGAAATAATAATTAAAATTTTATATGAAATCAGAACACAAATTATTTAAAGGTAAAACACTGGCAATTTTATCGGGAGGTGGCGATACACCTGCAATAAACTCAAGTATTGAATCTATTAGAAACAGAGCTTCATTACTTGGATTTAAAGTATATGGTATCAGAAAAGGATGGAAAGGACTTTTGGGAGAAGGAGATATAGTTGATCTTACTCATCAGCCTTATGATGGATGGTACGGAGGTACTGCATTACGCTCAAGTCGCACTAATCCTTTTCCATCTAAAAAGAATCCTGAAAGCCGTGTGCCACAAATTTTACAGAATCTAAAAAGATATAAGATTGATGTATTAGTTACTATTGGAGGAGATGATACCAACGGTGCTGCCAAAAGATTATATGAAACCGAAGGTATACCTGTTATTGGTTTTCCTAAAACAATTGACAATGATCTCCGCACACGTACAATGCATAATTATAATGGAAATAATATTGAAGCGGTTCTTTGTCCTGGTTTTCCTTCGGCTGCAAAAGCTATTGCAGAATTTACAGGTAACTTAAAAACTACTGCTGAGTCTCACTCTCGCATTATGGTTTTAGAAGTTATGGGTAGGGATGCCGGTTGGTTAACTGGTTCTGCTTTGTTTGGAGGTGCTAATCTGGCATTGATTCCTGAATTTGAAATTACCAAAGAAAGAAAAGAATTCTTTTTTGAGACAGTAAAAGAAGCTTATTTGCGTTCACCTAAAAAAATGCTTATTATTCCGGTTTCTGAAGGTGTAAGATGGTATGATGATAAATCAGATAAAGTTGACGTAGTTTATGCAAGTTCTGAACTTGATGAATATGGACATCCTCGTTTTGGTGGTATTAGTGGTATTATTGCTACTGAAATATCTCAGAAACTTGGGATTGATGCCCGTTCTCAAATAACAGGTTATTACGCACGTTCCGGAAGATGCAGTGAATATGATAGAAGACTTACTACTACTCTAGCTGATAAAGTTGTTGATCTATTGCTAAGAGAGGAATACGGACAGATGCCGGTAATGGATAAAATAGTTTCGCATCATGAACTGGAAGAGTTTAATACTTCAAAAGTTGATATGGGTTCAATTGGGAACAAACCTTTATCAACCGATTATTATGATGTTAATAAATTTGAATTTACAGATGCTTATATTGATTTCTTAACTTCCATTTTAGGGAAACCTCAATTTACAGATTTTGAGTATGATTTTCCAGTTGTTATTCCTAAAGGTTAATCGTTAAATCTTATATAAATAAAAAAAGCCTCACATTATTGTGAGGCTTTTTTTATTTTACTTATTTTTTGTATTTATTAGTAGAAATAGATACGATTATCTGTGATATCAGCTTTTTCTTTAAGCACTCTAAACACATCACTTTGTACACGTTGCTGATATTGTTGTGACATTTGCATTTTAACCATAGTGTAATCTTTTGCCGGAGGGGCAGTAGTTTCTGCATCAACCATTACTATGTAAACTGCACTATAACCTTTAACAGGTTTTGTAACTCCACCTTTTTTAGTTGCAAAAATAGTACCAATGACTTCAGGTTCGTAACCTTTTCTTCCAAAATTACTGCCTGCAAAATTAACCTGAGGAACGGTATCAACAGCAGTCTTGTATTGTGTTGCAATCTGATAAAGATCTTTTGTTTGTCCTAATGTAGTACTTAGTTTAGCTATTATCATCTCGGCTTTCTTTTCTCTTATAACTAATCCTTTTAAATTGTCTTTAATTTGTTCTAATGGGAGAATTCCTTTGTTTCGAACTTCTTTTAAAACAGCTATTACAAACATCCTATTATCAAATTCAAAAACTTGTTTTGAAACATCTCCTTTTTTAACATCATCACCATATGCCCATTTTACAAGCTCACGTGCTTGTTCAATACCAGGAATATTGTCAGCCATTTTCTGTACATTTTCAGCCGTACGTTTGTTAAGTCCTTGTTTCTTTATTGCTTCTTCAAACTTTTCTTTAGTTGTATTATCATTTACAAACTTATAGGCAGTATTATAGACATTCTTATATGTTGACTGGCTTGGCTCTAATTTATATGTAAGTATTCCAACTCTAACTTTCTTTTCGGCTTCAAGTTTTCCAGTAACATTTACAACATGGTATCCAAAAATCGTTTCAACAACTACAACATCTCCCACTTTTCCATTAAGACAAGCATCATTAAAAGGGCCAACCATTTGCTGATCAGCAAACCATTTCATATCACCTTTATTTTCCTTAGCTGAAGGATCATCTGAAATAGCTTGAGCAATTTCTCCTAATCTGGTAGGATCTTTCATAATAACATTCTTCAAACTATCAGCAATTTTTTTAGCTTCTTCCTTTGTACGTTTAACGGTTTGTTGTGCTCCATAAGCTCCTTGAAAAGCAACTAAAATATGACTTGCTTTCATTGAATCAGGTCTGTATTGAATGTCAACTAATTTAGCCATCTTAAAGTACTTTCCATCCATATAGGGAGGAATTACAGTACCTACTGCTGAACTAAACATTACTGAATCTATATTTGATGGTAGTTTGCCTTTTTTAAAGAATGTACTATCGTAACGATCACTTGAAACTGAATTGATATAATCAGGAATATTTGTAGCTGTTTTTAATTCTGCATAATAATCACCAACCTGTTTAGTCATTTTTTGCATATCTTCGGCAGATGGATTAACTTCAAACATTACATAATCAATATCTCTTGAATCTTCTTGTTGTTCGTATCTATATTTATTTTCATCATAAAACTTCTGATAATCTTTATCAGTTAAAGTTATAGAGCTATCAGAAACTGTAGTATAGTCAACAGCAACAAATCTACAACTTTTACTACTCATCTGATCATTATAAGCTCTCTTAAGAAAAGCTGTTGGCATATAATAACTTTTAGAAATTAAGTTATTATATTTATTTGTAAGACGATCTTTTTTAATAGCATCTTCTAACTGTGCCCATTGAACTTTTTCTTCAGGTTTTAATTTATCAAAGTTATCAATGATATTTCTAACTTGTTGTCTATCTACCTGTCCTGTTTTTTTATTAGGGAAAGATTGAGCAATATAAGAATGAACAAATTTTCCATAATACATGTCATTCATTTCTTCAGGAGTTACCTGAATAGATAATGCATCATATTCTTTTTTCATAAGAATATCAGTTACCATTGTATTCCATGTTTGGTCTTTTGCTTGGAAAGTTTGTTGAGGAGTAACATTTTCTTTATTCCCTTGCTTTTTCATTTGCTCAAGTAGTTGTTCTACTTTTCTTTCAAACTCAGGATAAGTAACATCAGTCTTATTTACTTTCCCGATTTCTTTATATTTAAAGCCTTTAGTGCTTTTTAATGCATCTTGTAGTACAAAGCCTGCGATTGCAACACCAATTAAAATGAGTAATAACCCTGATCTTTTTCTAATTGTTCCTATAATAGCCATTTGATATTTTTTTTAAATAGAGCGCAAATTTACAAAGAATTTATTGTAATTAGATTTATTTTTATTTAATTTATTTACGTCTAAAAT
>CAIWDQ010000590.1 GCA_903911455.1 uncultured bacterium | reverse complement strand
TATATGTTTATTCATTTATCCACGCACTAAAGGACGTGGCAATTAATATTAAAAAACATTTATTTTATTCAATGTATAGAAGTAAATTTAATATTAATAATCACTATCAAACGACAAAACTACGAATTTATCACTATAAACAGTTTAAACAATTGATACATCGTTCTTAATTATTTTGAATAATATACTACCTCCCTTAGATTTCAGAAGAAATCAAGTTGAATAGCTGGTGATTTATTCCTTTTTATGGATTTTGTATACGTTCTTCTACTGTTTTCAACCATCCAAAATACATCCAAGTTACTTATCAAATAAATTCTTACCAATGCAGCTATTGTAGAAAAGGCTTTTTTGCTCTCAGATTTTACTTTTAACACCATCATAAGTAGCTGTGCTATTAAAGTACACCATATTTGAGTCTTAATTCCATTCTCAGTTTCTGAATAGAAATAATGAAGTTGAAAGTTTTGCTTTAGCTTCTTGAAAAGCAGTTCTATATTCCATCTTAATTTATAAATAAAGGCGACTTCCTCATTGCTTATTTCAAAATTGTTGGTAATAAATTCATATACACGTCCTTTCTCATCCCTGTAGGTTACTTTACGAAGGCATAAAGTCTTTTCTTGTTTATCTTCCTTATATTTGATATGGATATGTTCCTCTTTTAAAACACCTTGTTTTCCGTCCTGTAGCTCTTGTTTGAAAACTTCTTGTACAATCTGATAAACGGCATTCTTCTTTAATCTGCATACAAAGTTTATTTTTTGCTCTGTCCATATAGCAAATTGAAGGTAATGATTGTATGCTCTGTCGAATACTATCATACTATGTGCTGCAAGAACCAGATATTGTAAGAAGTTTTTATCGTGCTGTTTGGCTTCACTAATTTTTACAAAAGCAGGAGTATCAGAATGGGCATCTATCATCATGTGTACTTTTAATCCGCCTTTCTTCTTTCCTTCGTTTTTGGGATTGCGTCCAACTCCTTTCATAATCTCAGAAAAAAGTTTGATAGTGCTTGAATCAAAGATAAATAGTTTAGCAAATGAAACATTATCAATCCGGCTGACCGACAAAAGTTGCTTAAAATGATTCAGCAACATAAAATAAACTTCTTTGAAAAAATCATTATCTCGATCTCTAAGTCCATCTCCTGCTGTACTTTTAGCAGGTGCAGCATTAAGACCTAAATGGTTAAGTTTCCCTGACAAACTACTCATTCCATCACAAATCTCTCCCATGGAATCACATCTGCTAAAAATACCAAATAGCATAGTAGTTAGTTGTGTCCATGAATCAAAGGTCTTGTAATATCTGTCTGATTGATGTTTTGCTACTAAATAATCAAATCTGTTTCTTGGAATAAAATTGATTAATTGTTTAAAAATTGGCTGACCGACTAAATTATTTTTTGTATTTTTGCCCATGTTGTATTTGTATATGCAAAAGCAAAATTACAACATAAAGGGGAAACTTAAAGGGGAGTACCCTTTTTTCTATTCTTTTGTCGGTTAGTAGTGATTAATAATGTAAAGTTCTACATCTTTATTTTCTTTTATTTGAGATGCAATTTTTGCTTGCGGTGATTCTGAATCTACAT
>CAIWDQ010000589.1 GCA_903911455.1 uncultured bacterium | reverse complement strand
AAGTTCAGTTATATTTTACGAATAATCAATCATTTATGGCATTTATTTTCTAATGCGTAGCATTAGAGAAAAAGTAGCTTATTTAATTGACATTTCGATATTTGTAATGACATTTTAATATCTTAATGCGTAATCTGGGTTTAATTTAAAGATGGGCTATTATTTTTGTAATATTTACATCAAAATATATTATCTTTGTATTTTATTTTTAAAATTATGACAATATGAAAAAGCTAATCATTCTTTTAGTAGCAATCTTAACGATTAATATTGCAAGCGCTCAAAAGAATTTTCCAATGCCTGCTGATAATCCATTCTGGACAGAAATACATGGTTCGTTATGGTCGTGTAGCACTGCAGGTACTCATGGGGTATGTAATGGGTATTATTGCCAATGCACTACGCCTGTATATTACAAATCAGATACCATTATAAATAGTATTATTTATAACAGATTATATTCTCGTGGTGTATGTAATGCTATCTATCCCATGGGACAACCTCCGGATGGATGTCCAAATGGATTTAATTATACTAACCCTGAAGTAATATTTGCAACATTACGACAAGACACATTGAATAAAATTGTTTATATTTTGGATAATAATACTGAGAAAATAGTATATGATTTCAAACATATTATAGTGGGGAATGATTATCCTAAAACGTATAATAATAATCAAAATGATACTCTTGTAGTGCTTTCGTTAGATTCTATTTTGCTTAATAATATTTATTTTAAAAAATGGAACCTTGGTACGAAACATAATAATGTGATTTCAGATTCAGGTTTTGTATGTATTATAGAAGGCATAGGAAGTACATTTGGTATATTAGCCAACCTTGTACCACCATTCGAAAACAATGATAATTTATCATGTTTCTCAATAAATAATAATGTTTTGTATCCAAATAGTACTTACAATTGTGATAAAACTGTAAATGTTAAAGAATATTTAAATAATCATGATATTTCAGTTTACCCTAACCCATCATCAAATAAAATAACAATAAACTATTCACAACTTATTAACAATGGCGAACTCCTTATTTATAATACACTTGGGCAATTAATGTATGAAGAAAAGCTTACAAAAGCATCTTCACAAAAAGAAATAAATACCCATAATTTTAGAGCAGGTCTCTATAAAATAGTATTAAGAGAAAAAGGAATTATAAAAGCCTCATTAAGTTTAATTAAAGAATAAAAAGCGAATTGTAAACTCAAGTTTAAATTAATGTTAAATTAATGTAACTTTAACTTAAAATAATTTTATCAACAACCTACTTTCTATTCTTATCAATGCTTTAGGAGCATCATTCAGTAATATTGTTAATTATTAGTTTTGGTGTAATTGATAATACAGTCGTATATTAGCACTCTTAAAATAAGTTGATTTTAGTACTGGTTTTCAATAGAAATTAATTAAGAAATCATAAACTAACTGAGTTGTTATGGAAAATAGTCTGTTTACAGAAAAAGAATTAGGTCTTGAAAATAAGAAGAAAGACAGTTATTATGATGAAATGTTAGAAAAAAGAAAGAGGCCGGATATTTTCTCCGAAGAGAATAATCCAGACTTTAATAATGAAGAAATGACTGAGAAAAAGAAAGAAACAAGCAAAAAAGAACTACAAAAGTATTCTCATCAAGAAGTGATGGAGCATGCTACCGAGTATTTCCAAGGAGATACCCTAGCTGCAAGTGTATGGATGAATAAATATGCGCTCAAAGATAGTGATGGGCATATTTATGAACTTACACCCGATGATATGCACCGAAGAATAGCTTCGGAGATTGCCCGTATTGAATTGAAATATCCTAACCCGATGTCGGAAGAAGAGATTTATGATTTACTTAAAGATTTTAAATATGTGATCCCTCAGGGAAGTCCTATGGCCGGTATTGGTAATAATTTTCAGGTGGCTTCCTTGTCTAATTGTTTTGTGATTGGTAACAATGGTAACTCCGATTCATATGGTGGTATCATGAAAGTAGATCAGGAACAGGTTCAATTGATGAAAAGAAGAGGTGGTGTTGGCCACGATCTTTCACACATTCGTCCTAAAGGAAGTCCTGTTAAGAATTCTGCACTTACCTCTACAGGTATAGTTCCTTTTATGGAACGTTATTCTAATTCAACAAGAGAAGTTGCTCAGGATGGTCGCAGAGGTGCGCTTATGTTAAGTATTTCTATCAAACATCCAGATGCCGAAAAGTTTATTGATGCTAAGCTTGAAGAAGGAAAAGTAACAGGTGCTAATGTATCAGTTAAGATTGATGATGAATTTATGCGTTCGGTTGTTAGTGGCAAACCTTACACTCAACAATATCCTATTGATTCGGCTAACCCAACATTCACACACGAAATAAATGCAAGAGAACTTTGGAACAAGATAATTCATAACGCTTGGCAATCTGCTGAACCTGGTATTCTTTTCTGGGACACCATAATTAGAGAATCAGTTCCTGATTGTTATGCTGATTTAGGGTTTAAAACTTTATCAACTAATCCTTGCGGAGAAATTCCTTTGTGCCCTTATGATAGCTGTAGATTACTTGCAATGAATCTTTACAGTTATGTTGAGAATCCTTTTACACCTCAGGCAAGTTTCAACTCTGAGTTGTTTTCTAAGCATGCTCACATGGCACAGCGTATGATGGATGATATTATTGATCTGGAACTAGAGAAAGTTGATAAGATTCTAGAAAAGATTGAAGCTGATCCTGAAGACGAAGAAGTAAAGAGAGTAGAAAAGATGCTTTGGCTTAATATTAAGATGAAAGCTATGGAAGGCCGCAGAACTGGCTTTGGTATTACTGCCGAAGGTGATATGCTGGCTGCTTTAGGTTTTAAATATGGCACTGACGAAGCAACTAATTTCTCTGTTCAAGTGCATCAGAACTTAGCTATTGAAGCTTATAGTTCATCAGTTAATTTAGCCCACGAACGTGGTGCTTTCCCATTATTTGACAGTGCAAGGGAAGTGAACAATCCTTTTATCTTAAGATTAAAAGATGCAGCACCTGATGTATACGATGCAATGGTGAAGCATGGCAGAAGGAATATCGCTTCTTTAACTATTGCGCCAACAGGCAGCGTTAGTATCTGTACTCAAACTACATCGGGTATTGAGCCTGTGTTTATGATATCTTATAAAAGAAGAAGAAAGGTTAATCCTAATGATAAGAATGTTACTGTTAGTTTTGTAGATGATTTAGGTGATTCATGGGAAGAATACAATGTATTTCATCCAAAGTTCTTAACATGGCTTAAGGTTAACAACTATGATTTTAATGAAATAAAGACTTATAATGATGCTCAGTTAGAACCTATCATTGCACAGTCGCCATACTATCAGGCAACATCAAATGATATTGACTGGGTGAGTAAAGTTAAGATGCAGGGAGCCGTGCAGAAGTGGGTTGATCATTCAATAAGCGTTACAGTTAATGTGCCTAAAGATACTACCGAAGAACTGGTAAGTGATATCTATCGAACTGCATGGGAAAGTGGTTGCAAAGGGATTACTATCTATCGTGATGGATCTAGATCAGGAGTTTTAATTTCTAATACAGATTCTAAAGAAGATACTTATGAGTTTCAGGAAACAAAAGCACCTCCACGTCCAAAGAAACTTGAGGCAGAAATAGTGCGTTTCCAGAACGATTATGAAAAGTGGATAGCTGTTGTTGGTCTTTTAGATAACAAACCTTATGAGATCTTTACAGGAAAAGCTGAAGGTTTCTATCTTCCGCCATGGGTTGATAAGGGATGGATTATACGTTACAAAGCCGATAATGAAAAGGCAAGATACGATTTCCAGTTTGAAGATAAAGAAGGTTATAAAGTTACGATTGAAGGTCTTTCACGTTCGTTCAACAAAGAGTACTGGAACTATGCCAAGCTTATTTCGGGTATCCTTCGTCATGGTATGCCATTGCAGTTTGCTGTTGATTTAATCTCAAATCTAAACTTAGAAATTGACTCAATAAATACCTGGAAGAATGGTGTAGTAAGAGCTATAAAGAAATACATTCCCGACGGTACAGAAGCTACTGAAGAAAGCTGTCCTGAATGTGGAGCCAAAGGTGGTCTTATTTATAAAGAAGGCTGTCTTACTTGTAAGCATTGTGGTTATTCAAAATGTGGATAACGCTATCCGTAAACTCTATCATATAATCAACTTAAGAAAGCTGCTTCTAACGGAGCAGCTTTTTTTATTGGCTTTAGTTTACATCAAGGTGCATTCTAATCAAAATTATAAACTTTTTAAAGATTTATTTATTAATGATAGCTTGATCCTTAAACCTAATATTATCTTAAACCCAAATTACGCACTAGAAATTTGAAAGGGCAAATCAAATTCTTTAGAATAGTTCCATAAACCCGAAAACCATTCTCTCCTTTTTTTCGTTAGCGCTATTTTTAGTATTAGTTT
>CAIWDQ010000588.1 GCA_903911455.1 uncultured bacterium | reverse complement strand
TTATCTTATTATTAATGCGAAGACATTTTAATAAGATAATTATAATATTAATAAAACAAATAAACATAACACTTATAAATAAATGCACATCCTAAATCATCATTATACATTATAAATATAAATAACTACTTGTTGTACCGATTGCAAATATTATGATTTATTTTTTGCAATGTATTGATGGGTTTTAATCTATAAAGTAATTTCTTAAATCCATATTTTGGTTTTTCTTTTATGAATGAATAAAAAAATAAGGAACTTAAAGATTCAAATTATTACTGCTTTATTAAAAATATTAGTACTTTTGTACACATATATAAATAGTATAACTGCGCTATCACCTCCCCTCTTAGGGGAGGCAGGGGTGGGGTAATAAATAAATAATTTTTCTATGAAAACAATACGCTTATTGATGCTTTTGATGGCATTTTCGGTTCTGTATTCTTGTTGTAATAATAAAGAAGCTGTTACAAAAGAACCACTTAAAGAGGATCTTAAATACCTGACCGCCGAACCACGTCACTATGTATGCTATCAAACCGATGATTCGGTATTTATAGATGGCAAACTTGACGAAAAAGCCTGGCAACAAGCCGAATGGACGGACGTTTTTACGGATATTGAAGGCGCACTCAAACCAAAGCCAACGCAAGAGACTAAAGTAAAAATGCTATGGAACAAAAACTTCTTGTTTGTGGCTGCCGAAGTTAGCGAAGAGCATATATGGGCGTACCTTGAGCATCAAGATGATATAGTGTTTAGAGATAATGATTTTGAAATCTTTATTGACCCCGATAATGATGCTAAAAACTATTTCGAATTCGAGACTAATGCCAAAGGAACTGTCTTCGATTTGTTCCTTCCCCATCCTTACCGTCACTCATCGTTTGCTCTGCACAACTTTGACTTTAAAGGCTTAAGACATGCTATAAGTATAGAAGGCACCATCAATAATGGCAACGATAAAGATAAGAAATGGATAGTTGAGGTGGCTATCCCATTTACTTCATTATCCTTTGGTTTAGACGAAGGTAAGCCTAATGTTGACAAACCCTGGCGCATAAACTTCAGTCGTGTGGAATGGGATACAAAATGGGAGAATGGAAAGTACGTTAAGCTTAAAGATAAAGACGGAAAACCGTTACCTGAGCACAATTGGGTATGGTCGCCTGTGGGAGCCATAAGTATGCACATGCCAGAGCGATATGGCTATCTAAAATTCACCAATGCAAAGATTGGTTCTGCCAAAGTAGAATTTAAATTGCCTAAAACAGAAAGCTTAAAGTCAGTACTTTGGGCCGTATTTTATAGAGAAGATAAGTATCATGAAAAAAATAAAAAATATACAGCTAATCTGTCCGACTTAGGTAATGATATTTATAATTTATATGATGCTAAGGAATACAAGCTTAGCATCACATGCTCCGAACTTAACTACGAGGCAAAGCTGGAGAGTATGGATGGAAAAACGAAGCTGTATATAACTAACGAAGGCGAAATTAAATAACGACAACACCCATGGACATCTATCAGATATATGCAGGCGGAAAATTTGTAAGCAGTTCTAATGTACTTAATGTCAGTAATCCCTTTACGGGAAAAGTTTTTGCTCAAACGTATCTTGCTGATAAATTTATTTTAGAAGAAGCCATCATCAAAGCCGAAGAAGCCAAACATTTGATGAAAGAAATGCCTTCCTTTCAACGCTATTCCATTTTAATGGAGATAGCTTCCGCGATGAAAGCAGATGAGCACAGACTTGCAAACGTACTTGCGCAAGAAGCTTGTAAACCCTATAAATATGCACTGGGAGAAATCGCCAGAGCCATACAAACTTTTATAGTTGCCGCCGAAGAATCCAAGAGGCTTCCGGCAGAGTATATTTCGCTCGACTGGACTCCGGCTGGTGCAGGTAAAGATGGCATTGTTAAGTACTTCCCTGTGGGTATCGTGGCTGGCATTGCGCCATTCAACTTCCCTATTAACCTTGCCGTGCATAAGATTGCTCCGGCTATTGCTGCGGGTTGTCCTATTATACTTAAGCCTGCCAGTTCCACGCCTTTATCTACCCTTGAGCTGGCTAAGATTATTGATAAAACTACCCTGCCTAAGGGTGCAGTTTCTATCTTGCCTATGGATAGGATTACGGGAAACATTCTTGTTACCGACCCTCGTTTTAAATTACTTACCTTTACCGGTTCACCCGAAATAGGTTGGAAAATGAAGAATGATGCAGGCAAGAAGAAAGTAGTGCTTGAATTAGGTGGTAATGCAGGTGTTATTGTTACTAAAAGTTGTGATATTGATCTCGCTGTCGCGAAATGTGTTGTAGGTGGTTTTGCCTATTCCGGACAGGTTTGCATACATGCTCAACGTATTTATGTTTATAAAAATATCTTTAATGAGTTTACCGAAAAGTATATTGCTAAAGTTAAACTACTAAAACAAGGAGACCCATTAGATGCTGATACAGATATATCTTCGATGATCGACGAAGCCAATGCCATTCGTGTAGAAGATTGGATTAACAGTGCAGTAAAAGATGGAGCTAAAATATTATGTGGAGGCAAAAGAACTGATGCTTATGTTGAACCCACAGTCCTTACCAATACATCTAAACAAATGAATGTGTGTGCCAAAGAAGTCTTCGGCCCTGTTGTAACTCTTGAGTCTTATACTGATTTTAAGGAAGCCATTAATTTTATTAATGATAGTGATTATGGATTGCAGGCAGGCGTTTTCACTAATCAGGCAGATGAGATTGATATAGCTTTTAACCAATTGGAAGTCGGTGGAGTTATTATAAATGATGTCCCCACATTTCGCGTTGACCACATGCCTTATGGTGGAATAAAAGAGTCAGGATTGGGTAGAGAAGGCATTAAATATGCAATTATGGATATGATGGAGGCTAAAATATTGGTTAAATCAAGATAAAAAAAACAAGTGTTTTAAAAAGTATTTAATGAGATCTTAAAAATATTTCAGAATTATATGCTTTGTTATGATAATTATATTTAATTTTGCCGCATAAAAATCAATTATTAATTACATAAAAAAAATTCTTATGAAAAAATTTTACATTTTATTGATCGTATTGTTTATTGGGAAATTAAGTTATTCTCAAGTATTTTTCGAAAACTTCCAAGGTGGTGTTATCCCATCTACATTTACATTAATTAATGATGCAAATACTGTTAACACAGCTATTTCAACTTTATTTCCTGATGCATGGGATGTATTAGCACAATTTACTGACACTGCTAATAAAGTTGCTGCAAGTACTTCATGGTTTGCTGCAGTTGCTCCTGCTGATAGATGGATGATTACTCCATCAATTATTCTTCCTGTAGGTTCTAATTTAATGCTTTCATGGAAATGTAAGTCTCAGGATCCAGCTTACTTGGATGGTTTAATTGTAAAGATTTCTACAGCAGGTGTTGCTAAAACAGATTTCACTGTTACTGCTTACAATAACACTGCTGAAGATACAGTATGGAAAACTAAGTATTATTCATTACAATCATTAGCTGGTCAAAGTATTCATGTTGCTTTTGTTCAACAATCAACTGATAAGTTTTATGTTTTTGTTGATGATATTAAAGTTAGTAACAATACAATTGGTATTAATGAAGTTGCTGCTGAAAACAATTATTTAAATGTTTATCCAACTCCTGCTAAAGATTTTGTAAATATTCAAGCAGGTTGCAACGTTAACTTAGTTAAAATCGTTAATATGATAGGTCAGGTTGTTTATGAAAAACAATATGATGCTAAAAATATTAAGATTAACACTTCTAATCTTCAATCTGGTGTTTATTTCTTACAGATGGAAACTGCACAAGGTAAGGTATCTAAAAAATTCGTTATTGAATAAATCTATTTAATATCTATAATAAGAAAGGGGAGGCCAAAAGCTTCCCCTTTTTTTTTGCAATAATTATTACTTCATAACGTCCTGGAAGTTTAAATCCAATCCTAAAAAATGTATAGATGATAGTTGAAAGTTTCAAACACCTCCATTTTCAAAAAATATACTGTTTGGTAACTCCAAGTACTATATTTTTTAAAAAATATACTGTTTGGAGTTACCAAGTACCATCTTTTTCAAAAAATATACTGTTTAGAGTTACCAAGTACTATCTTTTTCAAAAAATATAATGAAAATAAAGTACCAAGTACCATCTTTTTCAAAAAAGATGCTGTTTGGAGTTACCAAGGTGTCCATATATCAAAAAATACTATAACTGGAGTTACCAAGACGTCCATATATATTTATCAATCTCTGCAGAAAGTTAAAACTACTTCTTAATAATGTTTAGATGCTAGTTGAAAGTTTCAAAGTGCCTCCAAACACGTTTGAACTATGTTTGGAAGTTTCAAAGTGTATTCAAACACGTTTGAACTGTGTTTGGAAGTTTCAAAGTGTCTTCAAACATGTTTGAACTATAGTTGAAAGTTTCAAGATGTCTTCAAACACGTTTCAAATTATGTTTGGAAGTTTCAAAGTGTCTTCAAACACGTTTCAACTATAGTTGAAAGTTCCAAGACGTCTTCAAACATGTTTGAACTATAGTTGAAAGTTTCAAGATGTCTAGAAACATTTATTAATGTCTAAAAAAAGTTACCACTCGCTCTTAAAGATATATTTACTTTAGTTAGATGTTTTTTTCTTTGATAAAAGAATAATTTTAAACAAGAAAATCATAAACCATCATACATTATTAATTAATCTTACGTTATAAAGATTGAATTGAAATTAATTTCTTACTTTTGTAAAAAATCTTAGCTCAACAAATAAATAAATGAAAACATTCATAAGCTTTACCATATTAATGTTACTTGTCCTCAACATACATGCTCAGGATACTACCGGCTATACTAAGTTTTATTATGAGAATGGTATAGTGTCGAGCGAGGGAATTATGAAAGAAGGTAAACCTGATGGCTATTGGAAAACATATAATACTAAAGGCAAACTTACATCCGAAGGTAACCGTAAAAACTTTGAACTCGACAGTGTTTGGAAGTTCTATAATGAAACAGGAAAGCTTACTATGGAAGTTAATTATAAGAATGATAAAAAGAATGGTATAAGAAAAAGTTATTTCGATAAAGAAACCATTGAAGAAAACTATGTTTCGGATATAAAACAAGGCGTTACTAAAACCTTTTACCAGAGTGGGAAGCTGCAACGTACCACTAATTTTGATAATGGATTAGAACAGGGTCTCTCGAAAGAATATCTGGAAGATGGTACAATTATTTCGTTGATTGAATACAGGAAAGGCATGGTTGTGAGCAGGGAATATATAAACCGTAAAGATAAAAACGGATTGAAGCAGGGTGCCTGGAAGTTCTTTTATGACAATGGTAATTTAAAACTCGAAGGTACTTATGTTAACGATAAGAAGTATGGTTTCTTTAAGGAATATTCTCTTGACGGGAATCTGATAAGCATCGAAAAATATATTAATGATGAGTTGCAGAAAGATGTACCTGAATTAAGGAAACTGGAAATAAAAACTGATTATTACCCTAATGGAAAAGTTAAAGTAGTTGAAAGTTTCAATAAGGGTGTCCCCGAAGGATTGCGTAAAGAATACAACAAGGATGGGACAATATCTCAATGTTATATTTATAAAGAAGGACAAGTAGTTGCCAAAGGTATAGTCGACAATAACGGTAACCGCCAGAGCGAATGGGAAGAATATTATAATGATACCACAAAAAAAGCCGAAGGTAAATATGTTGATGGGAAGAAGGTGGGTTATTGGAAATATTATCACAGAAATGGAAAGATAGAACAGGAAGGTTTGTATAACGAAAAGGGCAACTACGAAGGCGAATGGAAATGGTATTACGAAAATGGGAAGAAATTAGTTGTTGAGAACTTTGTTGATGGGCTTGAAGAGGGTTCTTATATTGAATATGATGAAGAAGGAAACGTGATTTTGAAAGGCAAGTATCTGGAAGGGCAGGAAACAGGCTTCTGGTACTATCAGATTAATAATTATATACAGGAGGGGAAATTCGTTGATGGGAAGAGGGATGGACTGTGGAAAGAATATTATCAAGATAGGAAAATTAAGTTTCAGGGAAGCTATATCGATGATAATCCTAATGGAAAACATATCTTTTACTGGGAAAACGAGAAGATAAAAATGCAAGGTACTTATGTAATGGGGAAAAGAGAAGGTGAGTGGAAGCATTATGATCATGATGGAAGCCTATTTTTAAGAGTATATTATAAAGATGGTGTTGAGGTAAGGTATGATAATGTACTAATTGACACAGATGATGAAAAATAATTAAAAATTAAGAATTAATAATTAATAATTGGGAGAAAGACGATATATAAACTCTACTGATTATCACCAGCATTTAAAAATAATCCTAAATTTTAACAAACAAATAGGCTTTAATTCAAGACTTATAACTACATTTGTCGCTTAAATAATTATTGAATAATTTATGAAGAAATATCGTATTATCACTATCACAGGCATTTTAGCCTTTATGTTGGGTGTTATCATTAACACTAATGCATGTACTAATTTTTTGGTAACCAAAGGAGCATCACAGGATGGCTCAACAATGATTACCTATGCAGCAGATTCTCATACCTTGTATGGTGAATTGTATTTTCGTCCTGCCAAAGATTATCCTGAAGGTTACATGATGGATGTAATTGAATGGGATACTGGAAAGCCAATGGGAAAGATAAAACAAGCACGTCATACCTATTCTGTTGTTGGCAATATGAACGAATATCAGGTTGCTATTGGCGAAACAACTTATGGTGGAAGACTTGAATTATATGATACAACCGCTATTATTGATTATGGTAGTATGATGTATATTGCATTGCAACGTTCAAAGTCAGCTCGTGAAGCTATCAAAGTTATGGCTGAGTTGGTTGCTGAATATGGTTATGCAAGCGAAGGTGAATCAATTTCTATCTCTGATGTTAATGAAGTTTGGATATTTGAGATCATTGGTAAAGGTTCTCCAAGTTTTGGTAAAGATGGAAAGAAAGTTTATGATAAAGGAGCTGTTTGGGTTGCTCGTCGTATCCCTGACGGATATATTTCTGGACATGCAAATCATGCTCGTATCACTACATTCCCATTTGAAAAAGATAAATTGAAGAACTCTATCTCAAGCAAGAACTTAAGTAAGATATTTGATCCTCGTATTGAAAATGTATATTCTTATGATGTGGTTACTTTTGCCAGAAGCAAAGGTTACTTTACTGGAGAAGACAAAGATTTTAGTTTCTCTGATGTTTATAATCCAGCAGACTTCGAAGGTGTACGTTTCTGCGAAGGAAGAGTTTGGTCAGGCTTCAATAAAGTGAGTAAAGATATGGGTAAGTATGTTGATTATATAAAAGGTGAGAACCTTAAGAATCGTATGCCTTTATGGATCAAACCTGATTATAAACTAACTTTACAACATGTTATCAGCCTTATGAGAGATCATTTTGAAGGAACTCCTTTTGATATGACCAAAGATGTTGGTGCTGGTCCTTACGAATGCGGTTATCGCTGGCGTCCACTTACCTGGAAAGTTGAAGGTAAATCATATCTTAACGAAAGAGCTATTTCAACACAACAAACAGGCTTTTCTTTTGTAGCTCAATCACGTCCTAATATGCCTGATAAAATCGGTGGTATCTTCTGGTTTAGCGTTGACGATAGTTACAGTACTGTTTATGTGCCTATGTATTGTGGTATTACTAAAATCCCTGAACCTTATAGGGAAGGTAATGGAAGTATGATAGAATATTCTGAAACTTCTGCTTTCTGGACTTTCAATTTTGTGTCTAACTTCTGTTATTTAAGATACAATATGATGATTAAAGATGTTCAGAAAGTACAAAGAGAACTGGAAGAAAAGTTTATAACTGAAGTGCCAAATGTTGATAAAGAAGCAATGGCTGCTTATACAACTAATCCTGATAAAGCTATTGAAATTATTAATAACTATTCAAATACTCAAGCTAATCTTACTGTTATGAGATTCAAAAAACTCGGTCAGTTCTTATTGGTTAAGTATATTGATGGAAATGTTAAGAAAGAAAAGGATGGTAAATTCTTAAAGAACGGATATACACAGGCAGCTCACCCTGATCAGCCGGGTTATCCAGAATGGTTCTTAAAGAAGATCGTTGACGACGCAGGGAATAAACTAAAAGTAATAGAAGAACCAAAGAAATAAAGAGGCTTTTAGCAATTAGGCTATTAGACTTTTAGCAAAAAGAAAGAGCCGTTATCAAATGAATGATAACGGCTCTTATTCTTTTCTAATCTAAGTATTCAATGCACTTTTTATTGAGATAGTCTTACAGCTAGATCAACAATACGGCTTGAGTAACCGAATTCGTTATCATACCAAGAAACAACTTTAATAAAGTTGCCACCCATAACCTGAGTTAACATTGAATCGAATATAGATGAATGGCTGTTGCCAACAATATCAATACTTACCAATGGTTCATCGGTATACTCTAAAATACCTTTCATTGCACCTAAAGAAGCAGCTTTCATAGCAGCATTGATTTCTTCTTTAGTAACTGATTTTGTCAATTCGCAAGTTAAATCAACAACTGAACCGTCAGGAGTTGGAACTCTCATTGAGAAACCATCTAATTTGCCTGCTAATTCAGGGATAACTAAACCAACAGCTTTAGCGGCACCGGTTTTAGTTGGGATAATTGATAAAGCTGCTGCTCTTGCTCTTCTTAAATCGCTGTGAGGAGAGTCAAGAATGATTTGATCATTGGTATATGAGTGAATTGTATTCATTAAACCTCTAACGATGCCAAAATTATCATTTAAAACTTTAGCAACAGGTGCTAAACAGTTGGTGGTACATGATGCATTTGAGATAAATTGCATTTCGGGTCTTAAAACATGATCGTTAACACCTAAAACAACAGTTGCATCTACGTCGTCAGCATTATCAGCAGGAACTGTAAGGATAACTTTTTTGGCACCAGCCTGAATATGTTTTCCCATTTTTTCTTTATTGCGGAAAACACCTGTTGATTCGATTACTACATCTACACCAAGTTCTTTCCAAGGAAGATTAGCAGGGTCTCTTTCTGCATAAATTTTAATTCTTTTACCATTAACGATTAAATAATCTTCGTCAACTATTACTTCGCCAGGAAATCTACCATGAATTGAATCATATTTAAGTAAATGTCCTAAAGTTTTAGCATTTGTAAGGTCGTTTAATGCTACAACTTCAATATTTTCTTTTTGAATTAAACCTCTGAACGTAATTCTACCTATACGTCCGAAACCATTGATAGCTACTTTAATCTTTGCCATAATATGTATGTGTTTAAATTATAAATCTTTTGATGTCAGGAACAAATTATTTGTAAATCCTGTACTTAATTTGAGTGCAAAATTAGTTATTTTATTTAATTTTATGTAGAAACTATAGAAATTTATTTTTAAGTTATGATAATTGTAGGATTAATAGCTAAATTTTGAGTTTGAGAAGATAGTAATTTA
>CAIWDQ010000587.1 GCA_903911455.1 uncultured bacterium | reverse complement strand
TACAATAATCCCTAATTTACATGCCAGAGATTTACAATCTGGAAATATGTATATTATATGTCTCGGTGTTTTGTTTCTAATACTTTTAGGCTCTTCTATTAATACAATAAGAATGCTATTAAAGAAAATTGCTAAGTATACATTTGATGAAGATAAATTTGTGCAATCATATCCGGCTTCACCTATGGTAGTTAAATATGATATTATTACCAAAGTTGTTTATAATAAGCGAACAAAGTATATGAAATTTAAGATTGATAAATTAAAAAAACAAAAAAACTTTAAGTTTTGGTTTCTTATGGGCGACACCCTGCAATTTAGTTTGAATGATGCTACCCAAACTCAAATTGAAGAAATACTAGAGAATTTTAAATTATTAAATAAAGAAATTATTATTAAAGATAACTATAATTTTTGGCAACGATTATAGAGTACAATTATCTAAGCATTTTATCAATTAACATTAAATACCAAAATTATGACCTTATTTACTAACAAAGATTTCTTTGCAATTTTTCTTATCGCAGTTTTTATTCTATTACAAAGCGTACAACCTATTAATAAATTCACTCTTATCCTCAATGTATTCTTTTATAGTCTCTTTTCAATTACGTTACTTTGGGTTCTGTATAATAGTATTTTTGTGAATGGGCTTAATAATAATTTAGGTTTAATAATAGCTTGTGCTTTTGCTATTCTTGCAAAAATAGCAAACCCATACATAAAAAAGTTCCTCATTAAAAAATTTGATACACCTCAAAAAAATATAAAATGAAAACAAAAATAGGTTCAATTCAAATCCTACTTTTATTAATAGTAGTAAGTATATCCATTACGAGTTTTGCTCAATCTCCTACTATAGTCAAAAAAGTTAAAAAGCATATAGAGGCTGACTCGAATGTAGCTTATAATGTAACTATTAGTGAGAAAATGAAGTTTGAGAAGGATTCTACTTCTTATCAGGCTTTTGTTTTTTATACTGCTAAAGAAAATTCTTACGGTGCAAAAGAAATCTATATCCGTTTCAACGATTATAAAGTTATTTTTTATAAAAATAAGGATTCAGTTTTTCTTTTTAATATTAAAACCAGAAAATATTATCAATCTAATATAAAAACAGATTCTTCATTATATTACTTTACTCAGCATATATTTTTTAATGAATTCGGACCATTGTTTTGTTTAGATTTTTATTTATTGTCCCCTTTTGCTTCAAAGGTGCATGCTTTTAATACAAATATAAAAGATTGTTTAGGGCTAACCTATAAGCAAATGTCAACAGGGAATGTAACAAGCTACGATTTTGGAGAAAACCCAAATAATATGTTTAAGAAAACCTGTTGTTTAAATACAATTATTGATACCATAAACAATAGTTTCAAATCACTGTATATGTCGATGGATACTTCATTAGTTGCTGGTAATAATACTTATAGTATGAATTATATTTTTGATAAAGTAAATACTACCCCAAGTACTAAAGATAGTCTCAGGCAACTGATAAATGTATTTAAAAATGCATATCAGCTTTCTGTACTTGATAGTAATTTTGGTTTTGATATAATGAAAAAAGAAACGATTCAAAATCAAAAAACGGAGGTAAAACATGAAGCAAAGCTTGCTGATGCATCTCAAAAATACGATATTCCACTTCAAACTATTGCCAATTCAACAATTAAATTAAGTGATTATAAAGGCAAGTATTTATTACTTGATTTTTGGTTTATAAATTGTCCCCCATGTATGCGTGGAGTACCTAATATGGACTCAATCTATGAGAGATACAAGCATAAAGATTTTCAGTTAATAGCTATAAATCCTTTTGATAAAGAATTGGATGGCTTAAAAGACGTTATTCAGAAAAGGAACATGAAATATATGATTTGCATGTCAGATAAAACATTCCCTGATTACTTTAAAGTACCTTATTACCCAACCTATATACTGCTTGCCCCCGATCAAAAAACATATAAAACAATAGTTCTCCACACTGATACAGAATTTTCTGATTTTATTAAAGAAATGGACAAAAAACTAGGGTATAAATAAGAAATAAATAACAACCTAAGCCGTATCCTGACAGATTCCATTAATGACAGGTATCATAATTCAAAATTCAAAATTTATAATTCATAATTTGCCTTATAACTCAAGGCACTTTAAGTACTTAAGGCACTTAAGACACTCTCTTCAGAAACTTTCTTAAAAAGTTTCTGAGTTTTAATTAGGATGCTAGTTTAATTCTTCGTTACTTTGCCGAATTATTAGAAAAATAAACCCTTTTAGAAAACAGAATTATATGATTTTTTAAAAAAAGAATACGATATTCCCATGTGGAAGACTCTTAAACTCCAATTAAAAACCCGGAAGTAATAGTTGCCGTTTGATAGTATTTTAAATTAATATTTTAAAATAACATAACAAACAATTTAATATCTTAAATATATGGCTTATACAGAAAGAGGCTACGATGCCAACGCCAATAATTATGGCACTCTCGAAGGTAAAGTAAAAGTACTTACCAAATACAATCCTGTTAACACCCTTATTTCAAAAGCAAATATTGCTTTAAAAAAGACAGCAATCAATGATATTCTTGCAGATGTTACTACTAAAGAAACTGCTAAGTCTGTTATCATTGCTTCACGGCAGGATAAATTCGAAGACGTAGAACCAAAAGCTACCCGTATAGGTGGAGGCTTTGCAAGTTGCGATGTTACCGAACGTGAAATAGTTTTAGTTCACAATCAGGTAAAAGTAGTTAGAGGCGAAAGGATAAAATCTTTAAAAAAGCCAGTTACACCTACTCCTACTCCTATTACAACAATTTTAGAAACAACTGAAACACCAGCTATCATTACAGAAACACCTGCAATCATAACTGAAACTGTTGCAACTACCGACACCACTACAGATACACCCGTTACACCTATCACCCACTCAGTTTCACACACAAGCTTTGGTGGTTTAGTTCGTTCTCTTAAAACTCTGATAGCATTACTTATAGCTGTCCCTAACTACGATTCTAACGAAGCAGATTTAAAACCTGCTGCTCTCACACTTTGGGTTAAAGATTTGGAAGACATAAGTACATTAGCAGATAATTCCGATAATGCAGTTGTTACTACAAAAGTTGATCGTGATAATCTTTTTTATGATGATGCCGATTCAGCCGAAAAAATGGTAGTTAAAATCAAGAATGAAGTTTTAGCTTCCTATGGTGCCACTTCCAAAGAGTATAAGGAGATTAAGGCAATTCCATTTATTGATAATCGTAAAAAGACATAAGAGATCACATTTCATTTAAATCAACTATCAATAAATAGATTAATAGTAAGCATAAAGATAATATTCAGTATGCTTACTATTTTTTTTGTTTCTAGAATGTTTTTATTAAATAAAATTAGAATTTTTAAATAATAAAAGCATTAACTAAGATTTAAAAAC
>CAIWDQ010000586.1 GCA_903911455.1 uncultured bacterium | reverse complement strand
AGATAATATTACTTGCAAGACAGCTCCTGATCAGAGTTATTGCTTGTATTTGCCCACAACTTATGATATTAAAAAAGTATATCCTGTTATTTATGCTTTTGATCCGCATGGTGACGGGCATTTACCTGTTGCACTTATGAAGGATCAGGCAGAGAAGCTGGGTTATATATTAATAGGTTCCAATAACTCTAAAAATGGCTTGGGGCCACAGGATATTAGTTATTTAATCAATTCATTGTTCTATGATTCTAAACAAAAACTGGCAATAGATACTTCAAGGATTTATCTTGTTGGTTTTAGTGGTGGTGCAAGGATTGCATGTGGTGTTGCTCAATCTTTTGGAAATATTAACAGTGTTATAGCCTGTTCTGCAGGTTTCCAGTTTCAGAATGCTGCTCCTGGCTTTAATTATATAGGTGTAACAGCTACAAGGGATATGAATTATCTGGAAATGAAAAAGCTGAATGATAATCTGGTAAAAATAAATGCTCCTTGTCAGTTTTTTGTTGCTGAAGGGAAGCATGAATGGCCTTCATCTACAGTGATAAATGAAGCCATGAATATGCTTGAGCTTTATGCAATGAAGAATAAGTTAACACCTGTAAGGACTGATTTTGTTAATAATTATATGACAACTAACAGTAAATACGCTGAAACTTTAAAACAAAGCAATACTATTGATAGTCTTGTAAAAGCTTATGAAATACTCAAAAGAACTGTTAACATATTGACTGATTTAACAGATGTTTCTAAACTTAAAGCTTTATTTAATGAAATAAATCAGAATGCTGAAGTGCAGGCTTATCTTAAAGAGCAATCTTCGTTAGAAGATTATGAAACACAGAAACAACAGGAGTTTCAATCGGCTTGGGAAAGTAAAAAGGGGGATTGGTGGAATGCAGAGATAAAAAAATTGAATGAGGCTTATAAAAGCATGAATAAATTGCAGAGAGATTTAGCCAAACGACTTTCAGGTTACATTTCTTTGAGTTGCTATAGTTATAGTTTCAGGGCATTGGGTACCCAGAACTGGGCGCTTGCCGAAACCTTTACTACTATCTACCGGACTGTAGATCCTGAAAATCCTGACAGTTATTACGCTTCTGCTTGTCTATATGCCAATACAAATAAGAAAAATGATGCCATTTTGATGCTTCAGAAAGCAATTAAATGTGGTTTTACTGATAAAAACAAACTTCAGGCTGATCCTATGCTAAATTCGTTGCATAGTATGCCTGATTTTGAAAATTTGTTAAAATAAATTGAGATTTCTTACATTATATATAATATTGCATTAAAAATAACTAAACTTTTATGATATGATTTTCAAATGGCTTATTAAAAACCAATGGAAGGAAACTTTTCGTTCTTCTATCTGGCAAAAGAACTTAGTTTTAAATATAATTATGGGGTTTGGGATACTTTACTTCATAGTTAACTTTCTTTTGATTGGGATCTTTGCAAAAAAATTACTTTTAGAGATTTTCCCTGACGAAGACCCAGTTTTGAGGTTCAATAGTTTCCTGCTTTATTTTATGGGGATGGATTTGCTCTTAAGATTCATCATGCAAAGTCTCCCTACATTAAGTATTCAACCCTATCTGCATTTACCTGTAAAACGCAGTAATTTAATGCACTATTTGCTGTGTAAATCGCTGACAAGCCCTTTAAACTATTTTTATTTTGTAATTTTTATCCCCTTTGCCATCAACGGCGTCGCTTATTATTATTCAACAGCAACGGCAATTGTTTGGCTGCTTTCTATATTAATGATAGTATGGTTTGATAATTTCCTGATCACTTATTTCAAAAGACAAATGGGGATTAAACCATTAGTTACTCTTTCGTTTGCTGTGGTTTATGCTTCTTTTTATTTCTTAGATTATTTCAAGATCTTCTCAATCAGACATGCTTCTGAAGCTGTTTTTACAGCTATTATGCTCAACAAAGCATTGTTACTTATCCCGATTGCAATAGTTGGTATTGTTTATTATATTAACTTGCTATTTCTTAAAAAGAATGCTTATTTAGAAGAAATTGGGAAGAATAATGCCAAGAAATCTGTAAATGCTAAGGATATTGGTTTTATAAAACAATTTGGAGTTATCGGAGAGCTATTAAATCTGGAAATTAAGCTGATGCTTCGCAATAGACGAGGTAAAATGCTCCTTTATATGACTCCTCTTTTTGTCTGTTATGGTTTCTTCTTTTATCCACAGGAAACGTATATGAATATGGGTAGTATGCTGGTTTTTGTAGGCATATTTATTTCGGGAGGCTTCATGTTGTCGTATGGAAACTATTTGTTTAGTTGGGAAAGTGCTTATTTTGATCTTATTCTTAGTAATAATGTTGATTATAAAAAATACTTCCGCGAAAAGTTTATTCTTTTAGCTTCGGCGACTGCAATAGCTTATGTTCTCACATTGTTTTATGCTTATTATGGACTGAAGATTATTTATATAAATACAGCTTGTTTTATTTATAATATTGGTTTCAATATTCATGTGTTGATTTATTTTTCGTTAAGAAATAAGAAATATATTGATTTGAACAAGCAGGCAGCCTTTAATAATCAAGGCATGAGCGCTAAAAATATAGTTGTGATGTTACCTGCCATGGTTTTGCCGGTTCTTATTTATTCTCCATTTAGTTTGTTTGGCCATCCGTTTATCGGTCTTTCAATTCTGAGTTCTATCGGTATTTTGGGGCTTGTTTTTCACAATAAAATAATGGAACTTATAGTTAAAGATTTTCATTCAAAAAAATACGATATGGCTGAAGGTTTCAGACAACGTTCTTAAAATTATTAATAATTAAAAATCAAATTTAACATGATAACAGTAAATAATCTTACCAAAGTATATAATGGTACAACAGTTTTAGATATTAAAGAATTACAGATAGCTAAAAGCGAAAGTTATGGCCTTGTCGGGAATAATGGGGCAGGTAAAACAACTTTTTTCCGCCTTATCTTAGATTTAATCCGTGCTGATAGCGGATATGTAGAATCTGATAATAATAAGGTTGCGGGCAATGAATTGTGGAAACATTATACAGGTTCATACCTTGATGAAGGCTTTTTGATAGAATTTTTGACACCTGAAGAGTATTTTAATTTCATTGGTAATCTTCGTGGTATGAGTAAAGGCGATATTGCTGAATTTTTGAATACTTATGGTGATTTTTTTAATGATGAGATACTTGGGAAGAAAAAATACATAAGAGATCTCTCAAAAGGGAATCAGAAAAAGGTGGGAATCATTGCAGCACTTATGGGTAGCCCATCTTTAATTATTTTAGATGAACCTTTCACTAATTTAGATCCTAGTTCGCAAATCAGGCTTAAAAAGATAGTGCACGAACATCAAGCTAAAAAAGATGTTACGATGTTGATCTCTAGTCATGATCTTAATCATATTACTGAGGTTTGTAACCGTATAAATGTGCTTGAAAAAGGTCTGATTGTATTAGATTTGCAAACCAACGAAAATACTTTGCAACAACTGGAAAGTTATTTTGCAGTTTAATAATTTATTGATGAAATGTAAACTTTATATATCAGTTGTTTGCATTTTATTATTGTTTTCATTAAAAATAAATGCACAACAATATTCCGTTAACGGAAAAGTAGTAGATGAGAAGACAGGGGCTCCTCTGGCGTTTGTTAATATAGTTCCAAACAATTCTAATCGTGGCACTTCTACCGATATTGATGGTAAGTTCAATATTAGGTCATCTGTGCCTTTTACTCAGTTAAAGTTTACTTATGTTGGGTATTTTACGAAGACTTTTACTATTAATGAAAACAAAACTACAAATCTTCGTATCGTACTCACTCAAAAGCTTGAGCAACTTAAAGAGGTTGCTATCTTTGCAGGAGAAAACCCTGCTTTGCGCATTATTAAAAACGTTATCAATAATAATAGCAGCTTAAATAATCCGGAGAAACAACATTCTTTTGAATATACATCTTATAATAAGATGATTTTTACTTTTAAGACGGATACTATGCTTTTCCATGAAAGAAAGTTGAAGGATACTACAATTAAGAAGTTTAAAAAGATGTTTAAGGAGCAACATTTGCTCATAATGGAGAGTGTTACCAAACGGAAATTCCAATATCCTGACAAAAACTATGAAGAGGTGCTTGCTTCTAAAATGTCGGGCTTTAAAGACCCTATGTTTACGTTTATTGCTTCGCAGATTCAATCTTTTTCCTTTTATGATGATAATCTTACTATTTTAGAGAAAAATTACGTTAATCCTTTGAGTAATGGAAGTCTATCAAAGTATTTTTTCTCTATTGAGGATACTCTTATAAATAAAAACAATTTAGATACTACTTTTATAATCTCCTATCATCCAAAGAAGAATACTAACTTTGATGGACTTAAAGGATTATTATATGTCAATACTTTTAACTGGGCTTTAGAAAATGTTACGGCAACTCCTTCAAATCTTAAGGATGAAGGCCTAAGTATTAGTATTCAGCAGAAATATGAGCTTATAGAGGGCAAACAATGGTTTCCGACGCAGTTGAATACTGATATTGTCTTTAAAATTAAAACGCTTCCTTTTCCATTGGTTGCTAATGCTCGTGGATATCTGAAAGACATCTCTTTGAATCCTGTTTTCCCAAAAAATCAATTCACGAATGTAGTTCTTGACTTTAATGATAGTGCTACCGTAAAAAATAACGATTACTGGACTTTGCACAGGATAGATTCTTTGTCAAAGTTGGATTTAAAGACTTATTATGTGATTGATAGTATTGGAGCAAAGTACCACTTTGACAAACAGTTTGAACTTTTACAGACTCTTTTAGAAAACAGGATTCCAATTAATTCTTTAGGTTTAGATTTGGATTTAAACAGGATTTTAGACTTTAATACATACGAAAACATAAGATTGGGGCTTGGTGCTCATACCAATAATAAAATTTCTAATTTCTTTAAGATTGGAGGCTATTGGGCTTGGGGATTTGGGGATTATGCTCAGAAATATGGTGGTGATTTAAGTTTATTGTTTAATAGGAAGTGGGATTTGAAGTTGAATTTTAATTATTATAATGATTTGCTTGAGAGTGGTTCTGTTTCTTTTTATAATGATAAAACTGCTTTCTTTGAAGGCAATTACAGCAAGCTTTTCACTAAATATTTTGACAAAACAGAGTCGGGGAAAATATCTTTATCATTCAGGACTGCAAGATACATGCAGCTTGAAATAGGTATGGAAAAAAGCTTTAGATCTCCGGTTTTTGATTATCAGTTTGCTACTTTTAAGGATAATGTTACTTTGTTTTCAAACCAATACACAACAACGCAACTTACTGTCGGATTGCGTTATGCTTATAAGGAAAAAATGGTGAAGATTAAGAATCATTTGTATCCGATGCCAACTACTTACCCTATTGTATGGTTTAATTATACCAAAGGTTTCAGGGATGTGTTGAAAGGCGAACTGGCTTATAATAAGTATGATTTAAAGGTGCGAAAGAGTTTTTACACTAATTTTATTGGCAAAACAACCTTTACTTTAACGAGTGGTTATGTGGATGTTGCTTTGCCCTACTCATTTCTTTATGTCGGCAAGGCTGGTCTTACAAATGCCTATATTGATATCCCTAATTCGTTTAATACGATGCGGTTTAACGAATTTTTATCAAATAAATATGCCTCATTGTATTTCAAGCATAGTTTTGGGAGTTTATTGTTTAAATATAAGAAATTTGAGCCCGAATTAGTGGTGCTTACTAATATATTGTACGGAACATTAGATGCTAAAGAACGTCAGCAGAATATAACTTTTAAAACACCTGATAAAAGCTATTTTGAATCAGGAATCCTTATAAATAACCTTCTAAAACTAAGCACCTATAACGTAGGCTTCGGAACCTACTATCGTTATGGTTATTATGCTTTAGAAAACCAAAAAAGCAACTGGGCTTTTAAATTCACAATTACGATGCCGGTGGATTAGGTTAAGTTTCTCAAAAATTTTAGGGAAGAGGCTTTTAGGGGTTTAGACTGTTAGGAAAGAAGAGTGCCTTAAATGCCTTAAGTTAAAAGTGCCTAAAGTTTTAAGACAATAGGCTTTTAGGGGTTTAGACTTTTAGGCTGTTAGGAAAATTCATTATAATAAACACAAATTAAAAAGGCAACTTTATTAGAGCAGCCTTTTTAATGTTATATTATGTGATTTTTTATTCTTATGAATTCATTAATTCCAAATTGAAGTTTAATTTAATATTTAGTGCTCTAAATATCTTCAGAATTGTCTCAAATCTTGCATTAGTTAGGCTATGTTCTATTTTTGATATCTGTGCTTTCTTTACTCCAACTAAATCGCCAAGTTGTTGTTGAGTCATATTTTTTTCTTTACGAATTTGCTTAATAGTTTCAGCTAATATTTCCAATTGAAGTTCGTTTTCAAAATTTTCTCTCTTTTGAGTACCTTTTTTACCGATATGTTTGTCTGTTATTTCTTCTAAACTTATTTTTTTCATATTAAATATTATTAAAATATTTTTTCATTATAGATATTGCTTTTTCAATTTCATTTTTAGGAATCTTGCTTGTTTTTTTAATAATTCCATGCGTAGCTATAACTAGAGTATTTTCTTTTT
>CAIWDQ010000585.1 GCA_903911455.1 uncultured bacterium | reverse complement strand
CACCTCACCTAAATCCTCTCCTGGGAGGAGAGGACTTAAAGACAAAAGGATAGAATTTTCCTAAAAGCCTAAAAGTCTAAACCCCTAAAAGCCTTCCCTTCAAAAAAAATCGTAATTCGTAATTCGTAATTCGTAATTATTTTTTAGAACCCTTTTCGAAAGCACCAATACTAGGAGGACTTCCCCAGGGATTGCCTTTATAATCCCCATTAATAGCTAAATTAGACCAGTTTGGACTACCTGCCCCAATAGCAGGCGAATTGTTTGGAATACTCATATCGGCAGGAGCCGAAGAGGTGTTCTTAAACAAAGGATCGGTATTTATCTTACAATTATTAAAAAAAGCAGGATTAGATGTGGGAAGTGTAGTTTTAAGAATGCAATTGTCAAATTTGAAATTAAAAGTACCAGTAGTATAACTGTCGAGCAGGATTTCATCGTCGCTGGAGCCATATATTATGCAATTGCCAAAAGTAGCACGGGTAAGCGGACGTAAAATCACTACATTGTTATTATCTTTATAATAATTATTCAAAACCAGCGAAGGAGTTTGTCTGAAAGTATAGTTCCAGTAATTACCAAGCGTACACTGATAAAATTGATAGTCACCACCAATAGATAATACAATTCCGTAAGAACCACAGTTAGAAATCACACTACTTGTAGTATATATTTTAGCACCCTGAGCATACAAACCCGCAACACTCATATTATCTATCATAGTATTGTTAAGTGTAAGTGTCGGATTAGAATTCACATTCGTATCAGCCTGAATACCTATAGTTCCATTCTTAATAACGGCAAAATTAATTTCATTATCCTTACTTCCTGCCGAAAGCCAAATTTTACCCCATTGTCCGGGTAAATCTTTGTAATAAGCATCCAGTCTTGCCCCTTGAAAAGATACCGGACTATTTGACGAACCATAAACCTTTAAAGTAGCGTAACTATATACCCACAACACCGCGTTAGGAGCAAAGTAAAGCTTAGTTCCCGATTGCAAAGTAAGAGTTGAAGCAGAATCGACAACACAATAGCCATAAATTACATGAGGCTTATCATTAGGCCAGGGAACACTACAATCTGCAATGGAATACTTAATATAAGTCCCATCATTAAAAGTCAGCTTATGATTTGGCACATGATAGTATGCATCTTGCCCCCAAGCTACCAATTGTATATTTTGTAAGTTAGAATTGGTAATAAAAACAATGGAATCGTTTATAATAAGCGGATTCGACTGATTATTTGGATTAATAGTGACTTTTACAAAGATATACATGCTATCGTGAGCCGCAATCTCAACATTATTCACTTCAAAACCAGAAGTTCCATCAACATTAATCCTATACATCGAATTTACTCCTTTACCCAGCCTAATTGATGAAATATTGATCTTTTGTGAATTATTATTGTAAACCATCACCTTTTGGGTAACAGAACCAAGAGTAGTAAAAACGGTATCAAAGATAACAGTATCAGCCGAGAAGTTCAGCTTTGCAGAAGTTGAAGTAGTGATAGTATCGTCCTTACGACACGAAAATATAATGCTGCACAAGGTTAAAATCACTAAAGCTTGAGGTACAAATCGCAAAAAGATCCTGTTTATCATAAATTGTAAATTTCAATTGCCAAAAATATAAATACTTATTCAAAATACGTAGAATTTTAGAAATTATTGTGATAAGCATGCATATTATTTTATTATTACTATTGATAAACAGTTTTATAATGAGTTGTTTTAGTATGATTATTATTTTGTTTATTATAAATGAATTTAAAAATTCAATACTTTAATAATTCATGTAAAAAAGAGGAAAGATTTCAAAACTTGTTAAGTTTAAGATCAAGAGCTTATAATTATTTTCATAAAATTAAAACCAAAAAGCCAATTTGATTGTTAATTAAAATGAATCTATTTTTATAATAAACAGAATTAAATTATTAATCCATTTGCTTTACGCAAAGTGCATTTTATACATAATCAGAAATTATTGTTTTAAAAATAATGTTAATTTAACATTGTAAATGAAATTAAATGAGTAACTTTGCAACTCCAAATTTCTTTAAAAAAATACTATAATTTGATAGATTATTTTCAGAAAAATTTTAACACAACTAAATATTTATGAGCTATATAGAGTTTGACAAAGAACAATTAGTAAATCTTGAATTTTCTTTAAACAGAGAAGTTATCAGATCAAACAGAGCAGGTTCTTATGCAAGTAGCACTATTATATATTGCAATACAAGGAAGTATCATGGCTTTTTGGTAGTACCTCAACCAATGATTGATGGTGAAAACCATATCCTTCTATCCGCAATTGACGAAACAGTAATACAAAACGATGCTCAGTTTAATTTAGCTATCCATAAGTACCAGAATGATAATTATTATCCAAAAGGACATAAATATGTTGAGAGTTTTGTAACCGAACCTATCCCTATCCTAACTTATAGAGTAGGTGGTGTTATTTTAGAAAAAGAAATACTTTTTTCAGAAAAAGAAGACCGTATCATTGTAAAATACACCTTAATTGATGCTCATTCACCAACTAAACTAAAGGTTAAACCATTTTTAGCTTATCGCAACATACATAAACTGGCAAAAGCCAATAATGATGTTGATAAAAGCTACGAACAAATACATAATGGTGTGAAAATGCGTATGTATCAGGGATATTCTCACATACACATGCAGTTTTCAAAAGAAGTACAATATACTCATGTGCCCGACTGGTATTACAATTTAGAATATCAACAGGAAAAAGAAAGAGGTTATGATTATCTTGAAGATCTATATGTTCCCGGATTTTTTGAATTTGAAATAGCAAAAGGAGAAAGTGTTTATTTTGCAGCAGGGATAGAAGAAGTAAATCCAGCTTCCTTAAAAAGATTTTATACAAACGAATCTTCAAAAAGAGTTCCACGCAACAATTTTGAAAATTGTTTAAAGAATGCTGCACAACAGTTTATAGTTAAACGAGGAAAGAAAACCGAAGTGATTGCCGGATTCCCATGGTTTGGAAGATGGGGTAGAGATACCTTTATTTCTCTTCCTGGCTTAACTTTAGTTACAGGTGATTATAAAACTTGTAAAGCAGTTATAGATACGATGGTTTCGGAACTTAACGGACCACTTTTCCCTAATATTGGCGAAGGAAATAACTCTGCATATAATTCTGTGGATGCACCACTTTGGTTTTTCTGGGCGCTACAACAATATGCTGAATTTACAGATACAAAAGATAAAATCTGGAAAGAATATGGTGCAAAGATGCGAACAATTCTGGAAGGATATCGCAATGGAACCATGCATAACATAAAAATGCTGGAGAACGGAATGATATATGCAGGAGAGCCTGGAAAAGCACTTACCTGGATGGATGCTGTTGTAAACGGAAAGCCAGTAACTCCTCGTATTGGCATGAACGTTGAGATAAATGCTTTGTGGTATAATGCAATAATGTTTAGTTTAGAAACGGCCAAACTTGCCAACGATAAGAGTTTTATCAATAATTGGGAAACATTATCTAAATTAATTCCTACATCTTTTAAAGATACTTTCTGGAGCAAAGAAATTGGTTATCTCGCCGACTATGTTAATGGTGATTTTAAAGATTTCAGTATAAGACCTAACATGGTTTTCGCTGCTTCATTACCTTATATGCCGCTTAGCGAAAAGATAAGACAACTTATCTTAGAATTAATAAAGAAAGAACTTTTAACTCCAAGAGGTTTAAGAACATTATCTCCAAAGTCAGATGATTATAAAGATATATACTTTGGAAATCAAACCGACAGAGATAATGCTTATCATCAGGGAACTGTTTGGCCATGGTTGTTAGGTCATTTTGTAGAAGCTTATCTGAAAATACATGGAAAGAGCGGACTCTCTTTTGTAAAGAATATTTATGAGGGATTTGAGCCTGTAATGAAAGAACATGGTATCGCAACAATCTCTGAAGTTTATGATGGTAATCCACCTCATAAACCAGGTGGAACTCCTTCGCAAGCATGGAGTGTTGCAGAATTACTCCGCATAAAGTATTTAATTGATAAGTATGAGAATTTATAAAATAATAAAGAATTAAATTGAGTAACAAACGTAATAAAATTAAAACTAATAGCTAAATTATGAAGGTATTAATGTTTGGTTGGGAATTTCCACCACATATAACTGGAGGATTAGGAACTGCTTGTTTTGGTTTAACAAAAGGACTCCTTCACCAGGGTGTGCAGGTAATTTTTGTTGTTCCTAAAGCTTATGGAGACGAAAATCAGCAAGCGGTAAGACTTTTAAGTGCAAGTGAAGTACCTGTTGATATCAGAGACACTTTATATAAAGATCATTGGGAAGATATTTCATACATTGAAGTAGGTTCCAATTTGATTCCATATAATACTCCCGAACAGTTTTATGATATCATAAATTATACTCGTGAAACAGGCAAATCTGAATATGATTCTATTTTTAGTAAATACTATCAATTTTCAGGTAAATATGGGCAGAATCTTATGGAAGAAGTGCAGAGATATGCTTTAGTAGCTTCTACTATTGCTCTTCAAAATACATTTGATGTAATACATGCCCATGATTGGTTAACTTATCCTGCAGGTATAGCAGCAAAGAAAATAAGTGGGAAACCTCTGATTATTCATGTACATGCAACAGAATTTGATCGTTCTGGCGAAAATATCAATCAAAATGTATATGATATTGAAAGATTAGGAATGGAGAAAGCTGATCTTATCATTGCCGTTAGTAATCTTACAAGAAATATTATTATAGAAAGATATGGAATAGACCCTGATAAGGTACATGTTGTTCATAATGCTGTTGAACCAACAACTCGTCCAGGATATACTTACGAAGAGAAATATGTTAAAGAAAAGATAGTAACTTTCCTGGGAAGGGTAACATTTCAGAAAGGTCCTGATTATTTTGTTGAAGCTGCTTATAAAGTTTTGCAGAAAGATAAGAATGTCAGGTTTGTCATGGCAGGTTCAGGGGATATGCTTAACAGAATGATACGTCGTGTAGCAGAATTAAGAATATCTAAAAACTTTCACTTCACAGGCTTCCTTGACGCAGAAAATGTTGACAGGATGTTTGCAATGAGTGATGTTTATGTGATGCCATCAGTATCAGAACCTTTTGGCATCTCTCCTTTAGAAGCTATGCGTTCAAATGTTCCAGTTGTAATCTCTAAACAGTCAGGAGTTTCAGAAGTATTAAAATATGCATTGAAAATTGACTTCTGGGATATAGATGCAATGGCAGATGCTATTTATGGTTTATTACATTATGATGCTTTATCAAAAATGTTTATTCATCATGGTAAAGCTGAAGTAGATAATATGAAATGGGATGCAGCAGCAGGCATGGTAAAAGATGTTTATTTAAAAGCAATACAAAACTAATTACAAAATAATTTAAGAAACAAACAATTCAATATATGAGATCAATTTGTTTTTACTTTCAGGTACACCAACCATTTAGATTAAGAACCTATCGTTTTTTTGATATAGGCAAAGATCATAACTATTTTGATGAATTTCAAAACAGGTATATTGCAAGAAGAGTAGCTGACAAGTGCTATCTTCCAACAAACCAGGTTATGTTAGATTTGATAAAAGAATATGGTTCAGGTTTTAAAATAAGTTATTCAATTTCTGGAACTGCTCTAGATCAGTTTGAACTTTATACTCCTGATGTTATAGAAAGTTTCAGAAGGCTTGCTGAAACTGGTTGCGTTGAATTTTTAGCTGAAACCTACACTCACTCTTTGTCTGCTTTGAAAAGTAAAGAAGAATTTACTACACAAGTAGAAGCTCAACGTAATAAAATTGAAAGTTTGTTTGGTATTCGTCCAAGGACTTTCAGAAATACTGAGTTAATTTATTCAGATCACATAGGGGAAATGGTTGCTGATATGGGCTTTGAAACTATGCTGACTGAAGGAGCAAAACATGTATTAGGTTGGAAAAGTCCGAATTATATGTACCGCAATGCTATAAATCCTAAACTAAAGTTGTTATTAAAGAACTTTCAGTTAAGTGATGATATTGCTTTCAGATTCTCTCAAAGAAGTTGGGAAAGCTGGCCTTTAACTACTGAAAAGTTTGTAGACTGGTTAAATAACATTGACCAAAATCAGGAAGTTGTTAATCTATTTATGGATTATGAAACTTTCGGTGAACATCAATGGTCGGAAACAGGAATATTTGATTTTTTAAGAGCTTTACCGGGAAGAGTTTTCTCACATTCTAATTATTCGTTCAATACTCCATCAGAACTTACTGATAGGATGCAACCTGTTGCAGCTATTCATGTACCTCATCCAATCTCGTGGGCTGATGAAGAAAGAGATTTAACAGCTTGGTTGGGTAATGATTTACAGGACGAAGCTTTTGACAGTATTTATGCAATAGAACATAAAGTAAAATCAACACAAAATTTTGATTTGATTAAAGAATGGCGTTACTTACAAACCTCAGATCATTTCTATTATATGTGTACTAAATGGTTTTCTGATGGTGATGTTCATAAATACTTCAATCCTTATGGCTCACCTTACGAAGCTTTTATTAATTACATGAATGTTCTTTCTGATTTCACAATACGCTTAGATAATTTTTATGAAACTAATAATATCCAAAGCGAACCTGAACAAGTTAATAATATTCCTGTAAAGGAAGTTCAGAAAGTTACAAAAAAGGAAACTATTACAAAAGTAGCACCTAAAAAAGTTAAGGAAGTTGCTATAAAAGTTACTAGTTTAAATCCTGTTTTAAAAGTTGAAGATACTGAACTTAAACGTAAACTTAAATTAATAAATAATAAGAGTCTTGCTATTGCTTTAGTTGGGGTTAATAAAGAAATAAACGCAAAAGTTTTAGGTAATCTTTCTAAGTCTATTCAAAAGGATATTAATGAATTTGATCTATCTAAAATAGATAAAAAAGAAGTTGATGAAGCAAGAAAAGCTTTACTTAAAGTTTTAAAAGGCAAATAAAACAATCCTCAGGATACTATTCAAGAAATAATTAAGTCGTGTATAAATATTGAGAATATCTTTTAAAGGAAACTCAATAATTATACATGGCTTTAATTTTAATGGATTAATGAAATCCAAAACTCTATTGAATACAATAAGATAAATTAAACATTTAAGAAAATAAAGAAATTCAATATAATAACCAAAATAACTATTAAAGACACAAAATGACAGACGAAAACTTAATTAAACCGGATTATATTTTTGAAACCAGTTGGGAAGTTTGTAATAAAGTAGGTGGCATTTACACTGTTTTATCAACAAAGGCATTGAGTATAATTAACGAAATAAAAGATAATTACTTTTTAATTGGACCTGATGTTTGGATGGAAACTCACCAGAATCCAGAGTTTACTGAAGATAAATTCCTCTATAAATCGTGGAGAGAAAGAGCCGAAGAAGATGGATTAAGATTCAGAATTGGGAGATGGAATATTGCAGGACATCCTATTGCTATTTTAGTTGACTTTACTCATTACTTTGCAGAAAAAGATATTATATTTGCTCACTTTTGGGAGAAATATAATCTTGATTCTCTCTCAGGACAATGGGATTACGTTGAGCCTGCTTTATTCGGTTATGCCGCAGCTAAAGTTATTGAGAGTTTTTATGAATATAACCTTAGTTCTAATGACAAAATAGTTGCTCACTTTCATGAGTGGATGACAGGGACAGGTATCTTACATCTTAAAGAAAAAGCTCCTCAGATAGGTACAGTATTTACAACACATGCTACTGTACTTGGTAGATGCATTGCAGGCAATGGATTACCTCTTTATCGTAATCTAAACACTTACAATGGAGATATTATTGCAAAAGAGTTTGGTGTTATATCAAAGTACTCACTTGAAAAACTCTCGGCTGATGAAGTAGATAGTTTTACAACTGTAAGTGAAATTACAAATAAAGAATGTTATCAATTCTTTAATAAGGGTGTTGATATCGTTACTCCAAATGGTTTTGAAGATTCATTTGTTCCTTCATATAAAGATTTTGAATTAAAAAGAGCTGAATCAAGAGAAAAGATAATTGGTACTGTAAGTGCTTTATTAAATCAACAATTATCTAAAGATTCAATGTTAATTATTAATTCAGGGCGTTACGAATACAAGAATAAAGGTATTGATCTTTTTATTGATGCATTAGGCCAACTTAATAAACAAAAGGATTTACAAAAAGACATTATTGCAATTATTGCAGTACCTGCTCATCAGGCAGGAGCCAAACAAGATTTAATAGAACGTATTGCGAACCCAGACTTTTACAATCCAATAACTAATGAATATTTAACTCACAGACTTTACCAACCAGAGAATGATCCGGTTATTAAACAAATTAAAAAGAACGGACTTAATAATTCTCCAACTGATAAAGTTAAGATAGTATTTGTTCCTGCATATTTGAATGGTAATGACGGTATATTCAATATTGGTTATTATGATTTTCTGATTGGCTTTGATGGTTCTGTATTCCCCTCTTATTATGAACCATGGGGATATACTCCATTAGAAAGTCTTGCATTTCATATTCCTACAATTACAACTACTCTTGCTGGTTTTGGTCTATGGATAAATGATGAGAATAATGATCCTAAGACTTGTGTATCTGTAATTGAACGTACAGATGATAATGATCAGTATGTAATTGATGAAATATCAAAAAGCATCTTGTCTTGTACTTTCAAATCTGAGGAAGATATTAAAGATGCCAGAAAGATATCTTTTGATATTTCAAGAACTGCTTTGTGGAACAATTTAGTTTCTTATTATTGGAAAGCTTATAACATTGCGTTAAATAAGACAGGAACCCGTTCTGAGCTTTATATCAGCAAACAACCAAAATTTCAGGAAACAACTTATGACAGGATTAAAGAAACTAAACCTGAATGGAAGAAGATACTTGTTAAGCAAAACCTAAACAGTGTACTTGCTAGTATTGACCGTATTGCTAAGAATCTTTGGTGGACTTGGAACTACGAAGCTTCAGAACTTTTTAAGATGATGAATCCTGAGCTTTGGACACAACTTAGTTATAATCCAATATCTTTGATGAATGCTTTATCTTTTGAGGATTTAAAGAAGCTTGAAAGAGATGAAGTATTTATGCAACGACTTAAAGTTGTAACTGCTAAGTTTGATGCTTACATGGCAAAAGCTGAAGAGAAACCTGCCAAACAAATTGCATATTTCAGTATGGAGTTTGGTTTGCATGATACTTTAAAGATTTTCTCAGGAGGTTTGGGTATGCTTGCAGGTGATTATCTTAAAGAAGCAAGTGATTGTAATGTAAATATGATAGGTATCGGTTTGTTGTATCGTTATGGTTATTTCAAACAGAATATTACTCTAACAGGTGATCAGATTGCAGAATATACTCCTCAAAAGTTTTCGCAACTTCCAATATTTCCTGTAAGAGATGCTGATAATAACTGGCTGACTATAAATATTGCTTTCACAGGTCGTACAATGTATGCTAAGATATGGAAAGCTATGGTTGGCCGTGTACCTTTGTACTTACTTGATACTGACATTGAAATTAATTCAGAAGCTGACCGTTCAGTTACTCATCAGTTGTATGGTGGTGATTGGGAGAATCGTCTTAAACAAGAACTTTTACTTGGGTTAGGTGGTATTAGAATTCTTAAGACTTTAAATATTAATCCAGACATTTATCATTGCAATGAAGGCCATTCAGCTTTTAGTGTTATTGAGCGTCTTGTCGGTCTTATTCAAAACAATAAACTATCTTTTGAAGAAGCTGTTGAAGTAGTAAGATCTACTACTTTATTTACTACACATACACCTGTTCCAGCCGGTCACGATACTTTCACTGAAGAGTTGCTTAGAATGTATATCCCTCATTTTGCAGATCGTTTGAATATCTCTTGGGATGAGCTTATGAACCTTGGTAGATTTGTAGAGAACGATTATAATGAGAAATTTTCAATGAGTGTGCTTGCGACCAAGTTATCACAGGAAGTGAATGGGGTAAGTCGTATACATGGTAGAGTTTCACAGGAGATGTTTTGTAAACTATATCCAGGATATTTCCCTAGCGAACTTTATATTGGATATGTAACTAATGGCGTTCATTACCCTACCTGGACAGCTAAATCATGGAAGCAATTATACTCCTGCGAATTTGATGATGCTTTTGAAAATGACAGATCAAACCCAGAATATTGGCAGAAGATTTATGATGTTGCTGACGATGTTATATGGAAAATACGTTTGAAGCAGAAAGAACAGCTTACATCTCATTTAAGATTTCGTTTAACTGACGATATGACAAAGCGGAATGTAAATCCAAAGCATATCTTTAAAGTCATGGATGCTTTTAATCCTAAAGCTTTAACTATAGGATTTGCCCGTAGGTTTGCTACTTATAAACGTGCGCATCTTTTGTTTACTAATCTTGAACGCTTATCTAAAATTGTAAACAATGTTGAACGTCCTGTTCAATTTGTTTTTGCCGGAAAGGCACATCCTAACGATAAAGCAGGTCAGGACTTTATTAAACATATTACTGAGATATCAAAGTTGCCTGAGTTTATTGGTAAGATTACTTTTGTTGAGAATTATGATATGGAACTGGCTAAATATCTTATTCATGGAGTTGATATTTGGCTTAATACTCCTACTCGTCCTTTGGAAGCCTCGGGAACGAGTGGTGAGAAAGCAATTATGAATGGTGTTGTTAATTTTAGTGTGCTTGATGGGTGGTGGGCCGAAGGTTACAAACCAGGTGCAGGCTGGGCTCTTAAAGAAGAACAGACTTACGAGAATCAAGATTTCCAGAACGAACTGGATGCTGAAACTATTTATACTATTTTTGAAGATGAGATAATCCCTACTTATTATGATACCGACGAAAATGGAGTATCACATAAATGGGTTTCTCATATCAAGAATACTATAGCACAAATAACTCCTCATTTTACAATGAAACGTCAGTTGGATGATTACTATAGTAAATATTACAACAAACTTCTTGAACGTTCTGAGCGTCTTAAGACAGATAATTATAAACTTACACGTAGTATTGCTACATGGAAACGCAAGATGTTGCGGAGCTGGGATAGTATTGAGGTGATAAATATGTGTTTGCCAGATTCTGATACGAGTCCGCTTATGCTTGGTGAAAATTTTAAGGCTGAGATTATCATAAATACAAATGAACTTTCAAGTAATGATATAGGTTTGGAAATTATCTTCGGACAGAAAGAGAATGATGAAGTTAAAAAGCCTATAATGATTCGCGAACTTACTGCCACTAAAATGGATAACGGGTACATTAGTTTTGTATGCGACATACCTACTCCTACAGCCGGGGTATTTGATTATGCTTTCCGTATGTACCCCAAACATCCGGAGCTACCGCATCGTCAGGATTTTAATCTGGTTAAATGGATTTAACAAACATAGGGACATGCCATGGCATGTCCCTATGTTTTAATACAAGAAAGGCTGTCTATTATTAGGCAGCCTTTTTTGATTAACCTCACCCCAACTCCGCTCGGTGATCGAAGAATCCCACTCAATGACAAATTGATTAATCGGTCCCCGAGCGTAGTCGAGGGGCTATTCTTTTACAAACTTCTTAACCACCGTTCCTTTATCTGTATTAAGTTTTAAGATATAAATCCCTTTCGGGAAAGCTGAAACATTTATTGTAACTTTATTATATATATAAGATGTATATAGAGTTTGTCCAAGAAGGTTTGTTATCTCTATGTTTTGTTTGGTGTTAGAGTTGGTTTCTATAGTAAGAATATCTTTAACAGGATTTGGATATATTTTAACCTGATGCGCTTCATTTGTATTTATACCTAATGTCCCTTGAGGAATTACACTAACTGATATTATATTGTTTGTTGACTTCTGTAGATAAGTAGAATCACAATAAGTATTAGTACAATTAAAAGAATCTAAAATTGTAAGACATATTTTGTACCAAGCTGCGGCACTATATGTGTGAGATGGATAAGGGATAGAATCATAAGTACCATCGCCCCAACTCCAATGATAGTGTATAGGCGCAGTACCAGTTGCATTGTTTACTATAAAGTAATGATGTAATATTGATGTATCCGGAACCACAATAAACTGTGCTGAACAAGGAGGAGTAGGATTTACAGTTACAGCTAAAGTAGAAGCAGGTCCAATTCCGCAATAATTAGAGCCTTTAACGGTAATATTCCCTGAAACGGCTGATGAAGAATAAAAAGTAATTATACTGTTTGAAGTGCTATTGCCAAATACACCGCCAGGCAATGTCCATATATATGAATAGAAAACAGTATTAAGTGGGACAGAATAAACTACATTATTTTGACCGGCATATACATTAGTTAAACCTGAAATCGTTCCAGGAATGGAAGGTACATTAGATAGCAAAGTAGTTTTACAAACCTTGTCGTTAGCATTGCATTCATCATTTGGAAGCAGCGTCCAGGCGCATATATTAATAAAATTACCGGCAGGTGCAGCTAAAGTTGTGTTAAAAACATATGCAGTAGTATCACCAAAAGAAATAAGTGAGGATCCTGACCAGGTTTCCATAACAGCAGTGAGTGAATCTATTTGATAATAGACAGGTACAGAAGTTATAGGGGATGTCCCAAAGTTCTTAATTATGATTTTAACAGTAGCATTATTGCCTATGCAAGCAACTGAATCAGGCTTAAGAATAGCAATTACTCCTGCATCATGTACTGGGTAAGTAACGTTATTTATAATAAAGGTTGAAGAAGCTCCATCACCACACATATTATGCCCACGAACAATTACATTCCCTATAACCCCACTATTGTATTTAACTACAATAGCATTTGAATCACTATGACCAGTTGAACCATTAGGTAGATTCCAGATATAAGAAGTAGCATCTGGAATAAGAAGTACAGAATAAACAAAGCTTTGACAAGGATTAACATTTGCATTACCAGTAATAATTCCGGCAGCAGCAGGTATAGATAATACCGTAATTGCTAGAGATGAAGAGCTGCCATTGCCCGACGAATTATGCCCTTTAACCGAGATAGTTCCTGAAGTTGCATTACTAGCATAGTTTATAGTTAAGCTATCAGTAAGTGTTGAATCAACTATGCCGTTAGGTAATGTCCATATATATAAAGTAGCATTAGTTATTGGAGGTACAGCATAAATTACAGCATTTTGCCCTTTACAAACTGTAGTAAGTCCGGTAATTGCACCTGCATTTCCAGGGAAAAGAGAGTCAACCATTAAACGATTGTGGGGTTCTTGAGCATTTGCACTCCCTATTATAAGAATTGCGATTAAAAGAACATAAAGCTTTTTCATAATGACACCTCCTATTATATTATGTATAAAATAAAATGTAAAAGTAATACATCTTTTTAATAAATACAAATAAATAACTATAAGTTAACAAATAAAGCAGTATAAGGTATGATTTTTGAAGCTACTGGTAAAATCACCCTTACTTCTTTCTCATTACTCAAAAAATAAAAAAACTCTGTTTTTTCCCTAACAGTCTATACGAATGCAATCGCTGTAAAATATGCTGGGATTTAGATTTATATATTCATAAAGTATGTTAAGAAATGGATTGCTTTTTGGAAACCGGTGTTATATTTGCAAATAAAGTAAGGTTTTGATACACTACTGGGCACTTAAATCCACTTAATTTCTAATTGATTACAATTGGACTCTTTGTTGTTTTTGCAATCATATTTAGTAAGTATTTCATTTAATGGTGTTTTATCCAGTAGAGAAATACTAAGAATTTGTAGAATTTCGT
>CAIWDQ010000584.1 GCA_903911455.1 uncultured bacterium | reverse complement strand
TTTTGCAGTGAATTAATATTATTTTATTAAAAACAATTATACGTTTTAATCTATTTAGATTTAGTATTCCAATTAATACATATAAGCAACAAAATGAGAATCACAAGGCTATTTAAAGAGTTTTATGAAAGCGAAAAAATAGGTGGATTAATACTTATCTTTACAGCTTGTGTATCATTATTTATAGCTAACACATCATTACAAAACACTTATATAAATTTTTGGCATGTTAAAGTAATTAACTTAAGCATTGAAAACTGGGTAAACGATGGTTTAATGACTGTTTTCTTTTTATTGGTAGGATTAGAATTAAAACGAGAATTTTATATAGGTGAACTTTCAAATAGAAAGTATGCACTTTTACCAATAATAGCTGCTTGCGGAGGAATGATAGTACCTGCAACTATCTATTTATTGATTAATTATGGAAAGACAACTCAATCGGGTGCAGGTATTCCAATGGCTACAGATATTGCATTTGCAATAGGAGTTTTATCGCTGTTGGGCAAAAAAGTACCCTCATCTTTAAAAGTATTCCTTACCGCATTAGCCGTAATTGACGATTTGGGAGCGATAATCGTAATAGCTTTATTCTATTCAACTACATTAGCATTAACAAATATGATGTTCTCACTTTCCATCTTTTTATTGTTATTAATCTTAAACATCTTTAAAATAAAAAACATATTTATCTATTTAATTGGCGGAATAGCAATGTGGTATTTCATGTTACACTCAGGTATACATCCTACTATCAGCGGAGTATTATTAGCTTTCGTAATACCTTTAGATAAAACTAACAAGAAGTCCAATTCATTAAGACTTAAACATTTTCTTGAAAAGCCTGTCGCATTTTTCGTATTACCCTTGTTTGCACTTGCTAACACTGCAATAATTATCAATACAGACGTCAGCAAAATAATATTTGAACCTTATAGTATAGGTATTCTTTCAGGTTTGATAATTGGGAAACCATTGGGTATAACATTGTTTAGCCTTGTAGCAGTTTCAATAGGAATCTGTGCATTACCCGCGGATCTTAAATGGAAACATATTTTTAGTGCAGGCATACTGGCAGGTATAGGATTTACGATGTCAATATTTATAACTTTATTAGCATTTAACGATCAAATGATCATTAATAATTCTAAACTAATAATACTTATCTCATCTTTGATAGCAGGAATTATTGGTTTAATAACATTAAAATTTGTTTTAAAAGAGAATGTACTTATTGAACCAATGAATGAAGATTAGACATAAAAAAAGAGACGCAATTGCTTACGTCTCTATAAGTTTAATGTGTTTAAAATATGAAATTACTTTACCAGACTAAGGCCTTCCAAAGCAGAAGTATCACCAGGTTTGTTCATTAGTACTTTATTAAATAATACCTTTGCTTCACGAGGCTTTTGCAAACGGTAATTACTCCATGCATACATTAACATAGCATCATAATCAAAAGGATACATATTAAATATCTTTTCAAAGTATTTGAATGCTTCGGTATATTTCTGCTTACCATACAATATCAAACCTAACCTATAATTAGCAGTATAATTATTTTCATCTATCTTTAAGATATCAATATACTGAGTCTTCACCTGTTCCCAGTTGCCTAAGGCAGCAGCAGGATTTACAAAACCAAGCTTAGCCTCTATTGACATCGGCATCAATAGCATGGCTTTCTGATAATAAGTGCAAGCAGTTGTAAACTGCCCCGACATATAATACAACCAGCCTAGTCGTAAATTAACCTCATACGACTCTTTATTTTCATCGTATAGTTGTTTCAAAGGATCAATAGCCTTAGAATATTCCGCTGATTTCTCGTATTTATAACTTAAAGCAAAAGCATCTTGTACAGCTTTAAAGTTCTGTGAATGTACATTACCTGCAATAAATATGGTAATGATAACAGTAAAGATTATTTTTTTTAAAGTTTCCATTTTATTCCTCCTATTATTGTATTATTATTATAATTTGTAGTTGTATACTTTGCTTGTTTTGCATTTATTGATGTATAATAAGTATCTTGTCTGCTAAGGTATTGATACCTCAACGACAAATCTATCATAGGGCTTAATGAATAAAGCAATGAAACACCTGTTTTAAATATAATATCATCAAAAGTATTATAAACAACATAAGCATTCTTCTCATTAAAATCAGTAAGATTACCAAGCGTTACTGAAGCTTCACCCCATAATTTATCCATAAGTTTAATTCCAGCCATCTGATCAAAAATAAATCTCATCGGAGTACCGTTAATATTATTTTTTTCTAATATACACGAAAGTGTAGTTGATGTATATGCATCTAAATTACCTAAAGGAAAGTAATTTAATGTGGTTCCAAAAACCAATTGATGTAAACTATTTAGATTAGATGTTGATGCAAAAACACTTAGATTAGTAATTTTAAAATCTTTTGTAATTGCAATTGATGCCACATAGTTATTGATTGATGTAGTAGCATTAACCACATTATGCACAGCAGTATCATAAACGATGTTGGTAAAGCCCACATGTAAATAATGATATGCAGGACTCAACTTAAGCCCTTGTTTTAATTGAATGTTACTACTAATGTAATACTCATACTGATTGGTACTATATTTGTCATCTGCTTCCTTAAGACCACTTGATGAAGGAAAGTAAATTATCTTCTCACTCTCAATACTTATCTTACTAAAACCGTGATAGAAACTTAAGAAAGGTAGTACTTCATGCGATAAACCCAGATGGAAATAAGTAAGATTATTACACATAGTATTTTCTCCATATGCGTATGGTGCAGCGTAATTAATACTACTATTTTTAGATATATTATTGCTGATAGAATAAGCTGACTCAAGATTTACACTACATATGTATTTATTCTTCCATTTAATATTTGCCTTTACAGCATCCGTCATATTCTGCGTAATATAATTAGCATCAGATTGTCTACCTGAATATAAATAAGAATAATATAGATAATACAAAGTAAAATCATCATCCGAATTAAACTTTAATGCTTTCTCTAAATGAAAAGAAGCCATCCTATAATTCTGTAAAGAGAAATAAGCAACTCCTATACGTTGGCGTAAAAACATATAATCAATTCCACTTTCAATCGCACTATCACCATATTCAATAAGTCTATTCCATTGCTGATTATAATATAGTTTATATGTATTACTATCAACAGCTAAATAATCCATCTGAGCCTTTGACGAGATGGCTAATAGCATGAACAAAGTAATCAACAGTATTTTATTATAAATTTTATTCATCATCTTCAGTTACCATATTAGCTACAGATTTCATACCATCATGTTCAATAATAAGTGTCTTTATCAGATTCTTTTCTATCAAAATCTTAAACTCAATTTCACTTACTTTAAATTTTCCTACTTTAATTACTGTTGAAGCATTCATTTCAATATCCTCATCAGAAAAATCATCAGATTTCTTTACATAAGTTAAGGTATAATCAGCTTTCATAAAGATATAAAATGGTGCAATGACATCTTGCAATAACAATAGCTTTTTATTACCAACATTTGTAAGAGGATACTTATCATTAATAGTAAGATTCTTATAAAAGCCATTGATCACCTTATAGTTTGCAAGATAAAAATAATACAACAAAGACTTTTTACTACCTTCGTAATGGGTAAAGTAATGTATAGTTCCATCATTTGTATAGTAAGCTTTTGAATCAGTTGTTTTGCAATATATAAACGATTGATTAAAATAATCAGTCAGTACTTCCCATTCATAAAGCTTTTGCTTACCGGTAGTTTCGTTAGTAACTACATACTGTATCTGTTTACCAGGAATAAAATGATATGCTTTATAAATAGAAGAATTCTTCTCAACATTCAAAATATGTTCACCTTCTTTAGGCTTTTCAAACGACTTAAGTTCATACTTTCCATCTTTATGCAATATATAATTACCTAAAGGATAATCAAGAGTTTTAGAACCAATATAAGGTGTAATCTGAAACTGAAAATGTATATGAGGCTGAGGAGATCTACCTGAATTACCACAATTAGCAATAACATCTCCTTTGTTAACATACTCCCCTACTTTTACTTTAATACTCTCCTTTTTTAAATGACTAAGTTTAGTAAAAAGATCATTTGTGTGTCGGATTATTATAGTATTACCCCAGTTATTATGTGTATTTACATCACCTATTTTGTTATCTTCAATAAAATCAACAATAGATTCAATCCAACCGGCATATGGAGCTGTAACAGGTTTATTATAACAATAAAAATCTTCAACATTTACACCATTATCTTTAAAAGCTAAATTGTCCTCACTCACAAGTTCAAAATCCCAAGCATGACGCCAATCAGATTTATGAGTATATTTACCATCATGTCCTTGTGTAACTTTCCACTCGCCCCAGAACGGTAAAGATATAGGTAAAAGATATGAATTACTGAAACGACTTACATTATTCTTTTGAAGATATAAGTTCTTCTCAGGTGTATAGTGTTGTATTCCTACTATCTCAGGTTTATTATAAAAACGCTCTCTAAACTTTAAAACATATAAGAACAATATTACAATAAAGTTGAATGGTAATGAAAATATTGACAACTGATACATTCCAAAGATAACACTCGTACTTGTAATTGTAATAGATATAAGAGGTGTTAACAAAAGCACCCACAGATAAGAATATTTAGAAGCAACTATAAAGAAACCTCCAACTGCTATTGAAGTAAGTATATAATTAAAGCCAATATAACCATAACTTAATTCATTAATATTTGCCCCAATAAGTTTATAAAAGTAATAAGCAGATGCAAACCCAATAACAGATAATATAAGAGCAATGCGTGAATAAATCAATATGCCGATAGCAATAATAACACCTGC
>CAIWDQ010000583.1 GCA_903911455.1 uncultured bacterium | reverse complement strand
GTAAATTAAAAGCCCACAACGTATTTTCCTTATTATTTATCATTAATTCTACCAAAGGTTTATAATTTGCTGGACTATTCTCTTTTTTAGAAATAATATTTTTAGGTTGATTAAATACCCACATTGTAGAAACAGAATCATTTATATATTTATTTGTAGATGGTTTAATTGCTGAAGGTTTATATGTACTTGCAATTAGCTGTTGTTGCTGAGCTTCTGATGGTTTACCATATCTTAGAACTTTAATCTCAACCTTAGCAAGACCATTATCAATAAAATCTAATGAATCTGCTGCAGCTCTTGAAAGATCAATAATACGATTTTCAACAAAAGGGCCACGATCATTAATTCTGACAATAACAGATTTATTATTCTTAAGATTAATAACCTTGACCTGAGAGTCAAAAGGAAGTGTTAAATGAGCAGCAGTCATCTCTTTAGGATCGTAATGTTCTCCATTAGCTGTTCTGTTTCCTTTAAGATTTTTATGATAATAAGAGGCAATACCTTTCTCAACACGTTTCTTCTGACTAAATGTCATCATCGCGCAAAGCAATAAAACCATTATTAAAATAAATTTAATATTACTCATTTAAAAAACATTATTTCAGAATAAAGAATAAGTTAAATTAATATTCTTTTCTATATAGTAATAGATTTGCGATCATGTTTGTGTTTAAAAATTAAAGGAAAAATTAAAGCAAGTACTAACGCATATCCAGAAAATGAAAACCATGTGTTTTGCCAATTTGTAGTTCCGTTCTTTGTAAAAAAATCAACAACTACCCCAGCTCCATATCCTCCAAACATAGCCCCTAAACCATTTGTCATAAACATAAATAATCCCTGAGAACTGGCTCGCATATTTGTTGGAACTTCGGTTTCTACAAATAAAGAACCTGTAATATTAAAGAAGTCAAAAGCCATACCGTAAATTATCATAGATGCAATCAACAATATAAGTCCCGAACCTGGATTTCCAACACCAAAAAAACCAAACCTAAATACCCACGCAACCATACTTAACGTCATTACTTTTTTTATCCCGAATTTTTTTAAAAAAAATGGTATTGTTAGAATAAATAGTGATTCTGAAATTTGAGATATTGAAAGAGTTAATAATTTATGATTAACAACAAATGAATCGGGAAACAATGGTTTAAAACTTTCTAAAAACGAACTTCCAAAAGCATTTGTAATTTGCAAAGCTGCACCAAGAAACAAAGCAAAAATGAAGAAGATTAACATTTTCTTTTGTTTAAATAATACCAATGCATCTAAACCTAAGGAAGAAAGGAAGGATTTACTTTTATTTGTTTTAATTGGCTGGCAAGAAGGCATTGTAAATGCATAAATACCTAAAAATAAAGAAGAAACTGAACTAAATATTAATTGTTTATTAGTTGCATCCCAGTTAAAAATATCAACAATCCACATAGCTGTTATAAAACCAATTGTTCCCCAAACTCTTATAGGTGGAAACTCTTTTACAATATCATATCCCTTTTTTTCAAGAATTATATAAGAAACAGTGTTATTTAATGCAATTGTAGGCATATAAAACATGGAATTCAATAACATTGCCCAGAAAAACATGTTAGGCTCAGAGATTGTAGATGCCCAAATTAATATTCCAGCTCCTAATAAATGGCAAATTCCATAAACCTTTTCTGCATTTAGCCATTTATCTGCTGCAATACCTAATAATGCAGGCATAAATAAAGAAGCTATGCCTAAAGTTGAGAATACTGCACCTGTTTGCGCACCTGTGAAATGAAGTGTTTTTCCTAAGTAGTTCCCAATTGAAATTAGCCAAGATCCCCAAATAAAAAATTGCAAGAAGTTCATTAAAATTAGTCGGTTTCGAATACCCATATGAATTTCTTTATTTGTTAACTGAATTATAAGTGTAGATATATATTAAAAATGTATAAAAAGAATCTAAAAGAAGAATGATTTATATTTTTTTACGTCTATTAATTTCATCTCTGATTTGAGAAGCCTTTTCAAATTCTTCGTTTTCAACAGCCTCTATAAGCATTTCTTCCAGTTCGGATGAAGTATAATTATTTAAATCATTTGCTTCTTTTTCTTCAATATTTTCTTTAGGTTCTTTATGTTCTGAAGTTTTTTCATTTCCAATAGAAACTCCAGCAATCGAAAGTATATTCTCATAAGTATAAATAGGACAATTAAATCTTATCGCTAAAGCTACAGCATCAGAAGTTCGGGCATCAATTTCTTTTTCAGTAGAGCCGTCAGTAACTATAAGTCTAGAATAGAAAATGCCTTCAGAGAATTTATAAATAATAATTTCAGTTAAATCTAATTTATAAGCTACTGCTAAACTTTTAAAAAGATCATGAGTAAGAGGTCTGGATGGCTTCATCCTCTCAATTTCAATAGCTATAGCCTGAGCTTCAAAACCGCCAATAATAATAGGTAAACGTCTTGCACCATTAGTTTCGCTCAAAATAAGTGCATAAGCACCACTTTGAGACTGACTATAAGATAACCCTGTGACTTCTAATTTAATTTTGTCCATTTTATATATGGTGATTACAGTGTCTTTAGTTTTGAAATAATAATTGCAAAGATATAATAAATTCTTCATTTATTCAAATTTATAGAAAATTGTAATAAGTGATTAAACAAAATTTCATTTTATATGTTTAAAAAAATAATGAGCAATTAACCAATACATTCTTAAATGAATTTTCTGAAATCTATTTTAATATTGCTCACTAATTATTTTTTAAACACTAATAAGAAATTTATGAAGAAACTGTATTCAGTTTTAGCGGCATTAATTTTGCCCGTAATTAGTTTTGCCAGCGAGGCAGACTTAAAAATCCCTGATGGCATAAGAAATGAAAGTATTTTATATTGGGGATTTCTTGTCACTATTTTGGGTATGATGTTTGGCTTGTACCAATTTGTTAAAGTTAAAAAGATTAAGGCCCACCAATCAATGCTTGATGTAGCTCAAGTTATTTTTGAAACTTCTAAAACTTATCTTTATCAACAGGGAAAATTTTTGTTAATTTTATTTGCTTTTATAGGTTCATCTGTTGCATTTTATTATGGATATTTAGCACAACCTGGTTTTGGCTTTGGTGGTGTTGCTATGATTCTTGGATGGTCAGTTTTGGGTATCTTAGGTTCTTATAGTGTAGCTTGGTTTGGTATCAGAATGAATACATTGGCAAATTCTCGTATGGCGTTTGCTTCTTTAGAAAGAAAACCAATTAAATTATTAAACATTCCTTTAAACGCTGGCATGAGTATTGGAGTGATGCTTATCTCTTTAGAGTTGATCATGATGCTTATTATTCTTATGTTTGTTCCTGGCGAATATGCTGGTGCAAGTTTTATTGGTTTTGCTATTGGTGAATCTCTTGGCGCATCTGCTTTGCGTATTGCTGGTGGTATCTTTACAAAGATTGCTGATATAGGTTCCGATTTAATGAAAGTTATTTTTAAGATAGGTGAAGATGATCCTCGTAATCCAGGTACTATTGCTGATTGTGTTGGTGATAATGCTGGTGATTCTGTAGGCCCTACTGCTGATGGTTTCGAAACTTATGGTGTAACCGGTGTTGCTTTAATCTCTTTTATTTTATTAGCTGTTACTGGTGCTGAACTTCAAACTCAATTATTAGTATGGATTTTTGCTATGAGAATCATGATGATTATCACTTCTATTGTTTCTTTTGGTATTAATAATGTTATTAGTAAAGCAAAATATGATAAAGTTGACGATTTAGACTTTGAAGCTCCTTTAACTTGGTTAGTTTGGATTACTTCTATTCTTTCTATTATTGTAACTTTTGTTATCAGTTATTTATTAATACCTGAAATTAAAGGCAACAAAGATATGTGGTGGATTCTTTCAATTATCATTAGTTGTGGTACTTTAGGTGCTGCTTTAATTCCTGAATTCACTAAATTATTTACAAGTCCTAAATCTACACACGTAAAAGAAGTTGTTGAAGCTTCAAAAGAAGGTGGTGCTTCATTAAATATTTTATCAGGTTTAGTTGCTGGTAATTTCAGTGCTTTCTGGCAAGGTATGGTGTTCTTCTTATTAATGTTTATCGCATATTATGCAAGTACTTTTGGCTTAGATGGATTTATGATTTATCCTTCAATCTTTGCTTTTGGTTTAGTTGCTTTTGGTATGTTAGGCATGGGTCCTGTTACAATTGCTGTTGATAGCTATGGCCCTGTTACTGATAATGCTCAATCTATTTACGAATTATCTTTAATCGAAGAAATTCCTAACATTACTGCAGAAATTGAAAAAGATTTCGGTTTTACTCCTGACTTCGAAAAATCTAAACATTATTTAGAAGCTAATGATGGCGCCGGTAATACTTTTAAAGCTACTGCTAAACCGGTTTTAATTGGTACAGCTGTTGTAGGTGCTACTACTATGATTTTCTCTTTGATATTAGTGATTCAACATTCGTTAGGTATTAAACCCGAAATGGTATTAAACTTATTAAATCCTTATTCAATCTTTGGATTTTTATTAGGTGGTGCAGTTGTATATTGGTTCTCCGGAGCTTCTATTCAGGCAGTTTCTACTGGAGCTAGTCGTGCTGTAGCTTATATTAAAGAACATATAAATCTAGATCCTAATGCGCCTAAAAAAGCTGACGTAGAAAAATCTAGAGCTGTAGTAAAAATATGTACACAGTACGCTCAAAAAGGTATGTTCAACATATTTGTAGCTATCTTCTCATTTGCTTTAGCTTTTGCGTTCTTATCATCACCTGTTCATTTAATTGCAGGAATGAGTGAATCTGAAAAATTAGTAGCTGCTGCTCCAGTTTCTTTATTTATTAGTTACCTTATCTCTATTGCGTTCTTTGGTTTATACCAGGCTATATTCATGGCTAATGCTGGTGGAGCATGGGATAATGCTAAGAAAGTAATAGAAGTGGATATGAAAGAAAAAGGGACTGATTTACACGCTGCATCAGTAGTTGGTGACACAGTAGGTGATCCATTTAAAGATACTTCTTCTGTAGCTTTAAATCCTATTATTAAGTTCACTACTTTATTTGGTTTATTAGCAATGGAAATCGCTATTTCAGAATCATTTAGACCGATTGCACCTTATGTAGGCATTGTGTTTTTAGCAGTTGCTTTATATTTTGTATATCGTTCATTCTATAAAATGAGAATTAATCAATAAATAGAATATCAATAAAATATTTAAAAAGCTCGTTTCTTTTGAAGCGAGTTTTTTTTTGTTTAAATAAGCATATAGGATAATTATTAAAAATTATTTTTATTTCTGCTGAATTCAATTTATAAATGCAACTTTTTGGTTTGACAAATATATTGATAAAAATTCAATTGGTGTTAAATACTTTAATTTTTTTCTTGGTCTATTGTTTAAAATGTTCTGAACTCTTGTAACAT
>CAIWDQ010000582.1 GCA_903911455.1 uncultured bacterium | reverse complement strand
TTAAAGTTTAATAATTTAAGGAAACCTGCCAATACAATAGAGAGAATAACCATACCAACGAAATTATAATGCCAGTTTTCAACAATAAAATGTTTTGAGAAGATATTAAGACCTACAACACCTATCACAAACAACACCAGAGTACTTAAGAAACGATAATCAACCTTAAACTTAAAGATGCGTTGTGCAAATATAACTTGTACCACCGAAGTAAGTGCCTGCGTAGTTAAACTTACATAAGCCGAGCCTAATGCCATAAGTTTAGGAATCAATATCAAATTAAGCGAGATATTAATAAGCATACCACTTGCAGCAATAATATTAAGTTCTTTTAAATTGCCGTTAGCAGTAAGCAAAGTTCCGAAAACATAAGTAGTGGAAATAGCAATGAACCCCATCATCAGGTATTTAAATACATCTGCCGAAGCATCCACATGGTTGGTATATAGCATTGACATTATTTCGTGACTATAGAAGAAAGAACCCGCTGCTACAACAATAGCAATGGTAAACAAAAGTTTAAAAGATAATTTTACAAGATGGACTACTTCTTCTTTTGCCTTCAACATCTTGGCAAAAATAGGTAAAAGCAACACCGAAAAAAGATAAGCTATCATATTAGTAGCATCAAGCAAACGATAAGCCGAAGCATAAATACCAGCCTGTTCGTCACCTATATTACCTTTAAGCAAACGCTCAATCATAACAGAGTCAATACGATTGTAAAAAGTCATCAACAAAACTAATACTGCAAAAGGAAAGCTGCGTTTTATAATTAAGATAAAGAAAGGAATGTTCCAGTTGAGCCGGGTGAAAGCAGATTTACGCATCACAATAATTAAAGCAACGATAGCAGTAATAATGTATGCAGCCGTCTGAGTATAAACAAACCATTCAATTTTAAACTTCTCTGTAGTAACATTTCCCCAGAGCAATACACCACAAAAGATAATCATCAGCAAACGGTCAAGGACCGAAACAAGGCTATCTGTTTTAAAAAGTAGTAAACCCGATATGTTGCTTCTTAAATATAATATAAATGAAATCAGGAACTGATTAAAAACCATCCATCCCAACAAACCCAACTGACGCGAACTATATCCAACTAATAATCCAAATCCGAACGTTAATACCCCAAATACAACTGCTAACATTAATTTCAAGATAATTATACTTGAAAAATGTTTGTTTAAAAGATGATTATTCTGAGCAATATTCTTATTGTTGAAATTGGTGATACCAAAATCTAAAAGTATATTAAAAAGGAAAGAGAAATTAAAGATGGCAAAATAAAAACCATAGTCAGTTGCTCCTACAATGTTCTGTACCGACCTGTCAATACCCAACATCCAGAAGGGCTTAATCAATAAATTAAGCGATAAAAGTAATATGAGATTCGTAAGGAATTTTCTTTGCACAATAGTATTTTAAGACTGCAAAATTAATAAAGCTAAATGAAATACAATAAAATATTATTACTTTAGTTACTTTTGCAGAATATTTTTAAAATAAACAGACAGTATTAATGACAGTAGATGAATTCTTCAATCTCTTTTTGGAAGAACTTAAACTAAATAAAAAGCTTCAAACTTATTACAAATTCCTTGATAATAAGTCGTCGTTTTATTTTAGGAAAGCATATTTTATACAACGCCTGCAATATATTTATGATAATGTTGTGGTTGGAAAAACTATTTGGGATTGTGGTTGTGGATATGGCACTACATGCCTGTTTCTGGCTATGAATGGAATAAAAACATATGGTACCACTTTAGAATTTTATTTTGAAACCATTCAAAAACGTAAAAATTATTGGAGTAAATACGGAGATACTTCACTATTCACATGTACTTATGAGAATATTTTTGACAAACACCCATTACCGGAG
>CAIWDQ010000581.1 GCA_903911455.1 uncultured bacterium | reverse complement strand
ATTAGTGGGAAAAAAAATCATTTTAAAACAAAATAATATTATCTTTGTAAAAAGTTTTGCTTTAATTTAATTCAAAATATACAGAAATAAATAATATTATTAACATTCAAACAAAAACAAATCAAATGAAAACAAAAGTATTAATAATTCTGCTTCTTTTCTCATATACTATGTATGGTCAAGATGATACCTACCAAAAAGATAAAGAACACCACTATGTTGGTATAGGGCTAGGTATAACTACCGGATATGGGTTATCCTACAGATATCTAAGCAATAAATTTGGTTTCCAGGTTAACTATGCACCTTTTTACTATCGTAACGAAGGAAGTGCATTTAGCTTAGGCGGTACCGTGCTTTATAAATTTAATGAATCGGAAAACAAAAAACTTTTAATATATTTCAGTAATACACTACTAAGTTCTAAATCAATTCATAGAAATTTGTGGGGTTTAGAAGACAGTGAGAATTTTAATACTGGTCTGGGCTTAGATGTTGAATTTTTTACCACACAAAAATTTGTAATGAATGTAATGGGAGGATTCCAGAGTTATAATTCATTTGAAAAAATCACGTTTACATGGGAAATAGGGTTTCATTATAGAATACAATGATTATGTGTTTAGTATTATAACAATATTAAATTAAAAAATAACAACATTATTACTAAAAATAAATATACAATAAACATGAAAACAAAATTAATTATCATAATATTATTAATCACTAGCAATATTTTTGGCCAAGGATTAAAAGATTCGGAAACTCAAGTTCATCAATATATAGGTTTTGCAGGTGGATCAACTACAGGATGGGGAATATCCTACAGATATATAGAAAATAAGTACGGATTTCAAGCAAACTTATTTGGTGGTTATGAACGCAACAAACAAGCCAATCTGGATATTGGGGGCACACTACTATATCAGGTAGACGAAGCAGCAAATAACAACTTATATCTATATTATAGTAATATGTTATATTATTATAACGATATGCAATACAATCAAAACCCGATTACAGGGCAATATATTTCAAATAAAAGTCTGATGTGGAACACAGGTGTTGGCTTTGATATTGAATTTAATACATCAAGGCAAATTGTTTTTAATTTAATGTTAGGATTTGGTGCTTACGACTCATTTAAGATGGTTACATTAGCCGGGGAAATTGGTGTTCACTATAGATTTCAATAATTTCTTTAATAAATAATTGTATTGATATCTGATTTATATACAAATAATAAAGATATAGAAACAAGATACAGTTAATAAATATCTAATAAACAAAAAGACCTGAATGATTATTGATATCATTCAGGTCTTTTTGGTAATAATTTACCTTAATAAAGCTATTCTATAGTCAAATTTATTTCTTTAGGATATTTAACGGTATATTTATAAGTAAGTACCTTCTTACCATCAGGTTCAATGGTAATATCCCAGGTTAGTTTCCCGGTTTTTTCATCAACTTTGGCATTTGTTGCTTCCTGTAAGTTAACTTCAATTGATTTCTTTTCAGAGATAGGATACTGATCCTCAATTATAACTCTTACTTTCGCATCTTTATTATTCCTTACGGTGATATCCCAACCTATCGTCTCTTTTATAGTACTGCCACTGAATCTTTTATCAGAAAGTTCTTTGTTACCATCCCTTTTAATCACGATGTTTCTATCTCTACCCAACGAAATACTCAAAGTATCGCTTGTATTTTCAGCATTAATCATTGATTCGCCGGTAAAAGTCCCCTGATAATAAATACTTGTCTTGCCTGTAAGTAAATTTAACTGAGTCCAGTCAAGCACTTTAGCAATAAGGAACGCATCATTATCAATCTTAGGCACCGCATAATATTCATAAATCACAGGCAAACTCACTTCCTTAATCTTTATATTGTACTCTTCCCCATCCGAAGGCACAGTATATGGAATATCAATGGTATACTCAAGATGTGTAACAGTTGATTTTAGAGAATTTGAGATATAATCAGTAGAAACCATTTCTGTCTTTTGTTCAATGGGTGAATAATATACTTTATCACTATTAGTCCACGAAAAAGTACTTCCACTAGTAGCAGTAAGACCATATGTCCCACTTACTGTTGCAGAAATAGATTCAGAACTTCTGACCGGCATCCTCTGAATTTCATAAGCTTTTAAAGTTTCACCTGAATAAGTTGCATCTTTATTTATAAGAGGAACACTATAATCAGTAATCTGCACCTCTTGTAAACTAACGATATTACCTTGCAAAGTAATGTCTTGATAAAAGCCTTTATCAATATTCAAATTTACACTCCCATTAAAAGGTTTGTAGCCTACATAAGTAACTTTTACACTAAAGTTGCCCGAAGGTAATGGATTGATTGAAAAATGACCGTCAAAATCCGTAGTTGCAGCACCTATTTGCTTAGTACCATCAATAACCTGAACATTAGCAAAAGGAATAGGTTGATGAGATTCGTTATCCAACACCCTGCCTTTATAATAGCTCTGACCTTTTGTGGGTGCAACGGGAGTATAAACATTCTTACGGCCAAGATACCATGTATTTAACTCAGGTTTATTGCCACTTAACAATGGATTGCCTGTAGAAAGCTTAATATTTACATTATTCCACTCCTCCCCTGTTGATTGATATACATTTGCATTATAAACAATTACCAAAGGTTTAGTTATATCATCCACTCTAAAATCATACAAAGGCTTCCAACCTGCAGATTCAACATAATATTTAAGATTTAGATCAATAGTAACATCCTTTTCAGCTTCAATGGCAATAATTATCATACTATATTCTTTCTGTTTCTTCGAAATGATTTCATTAAGCTTTACATATAAGTCCTGTATAGTTTCTTTGGCAGTGATAAGATCATTATTTAGTTTCAGCTTATTCAATCTGATTTCATTTATACGCTGGCGGTAGAAATCAGCAGCTTCTTTAATAGTACTAAGAGTAGCTCCTTCATCTTTTTTCTTAAAATTACTATTGTCAATCAGCAATCTTTCTTCAATATCATAAACATTTTGCTTATTTTTAATCTCTCTCATAGTGAACTCCTGCGCTTCTATCTTTTTCTGAATTTCTTTTTCATCATCACTCTTCTTGCTTTCAGTATTATTCCCTAATTGATGCTTAACAGAAAGAATTTTACACAAATTGATCTTCTCAACCTGAATACTTTGAGGATTAATTTCGCGTGGTAAACTCTCGAACTTTAAAATATGCTTTCCTTTTGTAAGCTTAACATTTGCATTTCTGGTAATTTGTGCCCCACTAAAAAACACAGTTACATTAGTGATCTTCGACTTTGCATTAATTGTATCTAATGTACAATAAGCATTGGTTGTCACTAAAAAAGAGAGAATAATTAAGAGTCTTTTCATGTTTATTTTTATTAAATTATTGAATATTTATTGCTAAGATATTACTAAAATAGAAGATTCTTTATATCTTAATAATAAAGAATAACTCAACAAAAGTATTATTATTTTATTAAATAAAAAATCAGGTAAAAAAAATATTAAAAAAGATTAGCATTAGTATTAAATAAAGTTATACCTTTGTTCACAAATTAACACGATAGTAATTATAGTAAAATAACGTTTTAAATCAATGCAATATGAAAAAACACAACTTCAATGCCGGACCATGTATCCTGCCAAAATCAGCAATTGAGAATACAGCAAAAGCTGTTTTAGAATTAGATGGTATAGGAATGTCATTAATTGAGATCTCACACAGAAGTAAGGAGTTCCAAGCTATTATGGACGAAACTGTAGCTTTATTCAAGGAGCAGTTAAATATTCCTGAAGGTTACCAGGTTTTATTTTTAGGGGGCGGTGCTAGTTTACAGTTCTGTATGATCCCATTTAATCTATTAAATAAGAAAGCTGCTTACCTGGAAACAGGAGTTTGGGCAAAAAAAGCTAATAAAGAAGCTAAATTATTTGGAGAAGTAAACATTGTTGCTTCATCTTCAGACAAAAATTTCAGCTATGTTCCAAAAACTTATGATGTACCAGCTGATTCTGATTACTTCCACATCACAACTAACAATACAATCTACGGAACTGAATTACATGTTGACTTAGATAGTCCTGTAACTTTGATTGCAGATATGTCATCAGACATTTTCAGTCGTCCTGTTGATGTTAAAAAGTATGGTATGATCTATGGTGGTGCTCAAAAGAACTTAGGACCAGCAGGTGTTACTTTTGTAATTGTTAGAGAAGACATTTTAGGAAAAGTTGAAAGAGCAATTCCTACAATGTTAGACTATAGAACTCATATTAAAGAAGGTTCTATGTTCAACACTCCTCCTTGTTTCGCTATCTTTACAGTTCGCGAAACATTAAGATGGATAAAATCATTGGGTGGTGTAGAAAAAATGTATGAAATAAATAAAGCTAAGGCTAAATTACTGTATGATGAGATCGATCGTAATACTATGTTCAAAGGAACAGCAGAAATTGAAGATCGCTCTTTAATGAATATCTGCTTTGTAATGAACGAACAGTATCAGGATAAAGAAGATGCTTTCATGGATTTTGCAAAAGCAAACGGTATGATAGGTATTAAAGGACATCGTTCAGTTGGCGGCTTCCGTGCTTCTTGCTACAATGCATTACCAATTGAAAGCGTTCAGGCTTTAGTTGATTGTATGAAGGAATTTGAAAAAATGAATGCATAATATCATTCAAAATTGAAAAGGTAAACTGAATATAGCTCTATAAAGAACAGTATTTAGTTTACCTTTTTTGTTTTTAATTAATAATATTTAAATAATAATCACATGACAAAAGTATTAATAGCTACAGATAAACCTTTTGCTAAGGTAGCTGTAGATGGGATTAAAAAGATAGTTGAAGATGCAGGTTTTGAACTTGTACTTCTTGAAAAATATCCAGCACAAAGTGATTTTGTAAATGCAGTTGCTGACGTTGATGCAGTGATCATCAGAAGTGATATTGCAAATAAAGAAGTAATAGATGCAGGAAAGAACTTAAAAATAATAGTTCGTGCAGGTGCAGGCTATGATAACATTGACCTAGCAGCATGTACCGAAAAAGGAGTAGTTGCAATGAATACTCCAGGACAAAATTCAAATGCTGTAGCAGAACTTGCCTTAGGAATGATGGTAATGGCCGCTCGTAATAACTATGATGGCTCATCCGGAACAGAACTTAGAGGAAAGAAATTAGGAATCCATGCTTATGGTAATGTAGGCCGCTATATTGGAGAAATAGCTAAAGGTTTTGGAATGGAAGTTTATGCCTTTGATCCATTTGTAAGCAAAGAAACTATGGAAAAAGATGGTGTTAAATATATAGATAATGTAGAAACTCTATATGCTACTTGTCAATATATATCATTAAACATGCCAGCTACAGAAAAAACTAAAAAATCAATAAACTTTGACTTACTTTCTAAGATGCCAAAGAATGCTTGTTTAGTAAATACAGCCCGTAAAGAAGTTATTGATGAAGATGGATTATTAAAAGTATTTGCAGAAAGAACAGACTTTAAATATGTATCAGATGTAGAGCCAGGTTGCAAAGCAGAAATTGAAGAAAAGTTTGCTGGACGCTATTTTTTCACACCAAAGAAAATGGGAGCACAAACTTCTGAGGCAAATATTAATGCAGGTTTAGCTGCTGCTAAACAAATTGTGAATTTTATTAAGAATGGTGATAAAACATATCAAGTAAATAAATAACAAACATTACTTATTAAAAAGAAAAAGGCCGTTAAAATTAACGGCCTTTTCTTTTTTTAATCAATTTAATCAACTTAATTAGCCTAAGTAAGACTTTAATATTTTACTTCTTGAAGTATTTTTTAATCTACGAATAGCTTTTTCTTTTATTTGACGAACTCTTTCACGAGTAAGGTTAAATTTCTCACCTATTTCTTCTAATGTTAGTGGATATTTTCCATTTAATCCATAAAAACATTGAATGATATCAGCTTCTCTAGGAGTTAAAGTAGCTATTGCACGTTCAATTTCTTGTCTTAATGAATCAAATAATAACCCGGTTTCAGGTGTAGGACTTTCATCACTCTTTAAAACATCAAGCATTGTACCTTCTTCATCAAGTGTTAAAGGAGCATCTACTGAAACTTGTTTACCTGAATAAAACAAAGTATCTTCTACTTCATTTTCTGAGATATTTAATAATAGAGCTACTTCAGATGCATTAGGAGCACGTTCAAATTCTTGTTCTAATTGAGCAAAAGCTTTTTTAATTTTATTTAAAGCACCCAATTTATTTAAAGGTAGCCTTACGATTCTCGATTGCTCAGATATTGCTTGTAGTATTCCTTGACGAATCCACCATACGGCATAAGAAATAAATTTAAAACCACGGGTTTCATCAAACTTTTGAGCTGCTTTTATTAATCCCAAATTCCCTTCATTAATAAGGTCTGGTAAACTTAGCCCTTGATTCTGATATTGCTTAGCAACAGAAATAACGAATCTTAAATTAGCTTTACAAAGTTTCTCTAAAGCAAATTGATCACCAGCTCTAATTTTTTGAGCAAGCAATACTTCTTCCTCAACACTGATCAATTCCAGTTTGCTTATTTCTTGTAGATATTTATCAAGAGATGCAAGCTCTCTGTTTGTAACCTGTTTAGAAATTTTTAATTGTCGCATTTAAGATATTTAGGTTGTATAAAAGTTAAGATTGTACGAATATCATTTATTAAAGTTACATTTATTTTAATTATTCTTTAAAATAAAAATTAGAATACATAATAACCTTTTAATTTGAGTGAGTATTAACGTAAAGAATTAAATTTTGTTTTTTATTTAT
>CAIWDQ010000580.1 GCA_903911455.1 uncultured bacterium | reverse complement strand
GCATTATTCAAAGCTATAAATCTTATTGCTGGTGAGTTGCTCTCCAGCAGAGCTCACTTCCTCTTCAGACTTATGACACAAAATTATAAAAAAAAGTTAAATGTCAACTATGAAACTTGTTTTGCAACATAGAAGGCACTTCTTAATTCTTAATTCTCTTCAGTCTCTCCCTCAGCTCTTGCTTAATGCGAATAAAAATCAACCATACGTTCTATAGCTCTCCTGCAAACAGGGCACAACGCATTCATCTTAACCGATTTCATGGTACAATCAATATATGGGCGATACACTTTTTTAGCTACATAACCTGCGCCTTCGTAAACTCCAACTACTGTATTAAATTTTGCATTTACAGGTGTAGGTACTGCAACACTGTCGGCAACCAAATCTTTCCACTTAGTTCCAAACTTGGCCAATGTAGTGATGTTTGGCTCCCAAGGCTCAACATTTGCAGGATAGAAATCTTGTACACTTACTTCGGATGTATAATATTCATCAGCTAAGCCTGCAAAAGTATGACCAAACTCATGTTGCAAAAGGAATGCTGCCGATTTTTCACCAGCTGCAAACGTACTATAAAAGTTAAAGATTCCACCGCCACCATACTTATTAGTATTACACATTATCACAATCTGATCATAAGGAGTGTCGGACAAAAGATCTTGCAAAGCTTTATTATCGGTAGTCAAAATATAACGATCTTCATTTATACCATTAAAACTGGTGCTGATAGCAGTCTTTCTAATTATACTGTCATTAGGACTAGATATACCAGACTGTTCCGAAATTACTATCACACCCCAGATATTAATCTTATCTTTAAGCTTGTCATATGGAGCAGTACTCAATAGTACCTCTTTAAACCTTTCAAAATCTTTCTTCATCTTATCAACATCATTCTTAGCATAACCATCAGCAATAAAAGCGATGTCAAGCTTTATAGAAGGATCACCCGAATAGTGAAGCTTTATAGTCTCAGCTTTTGGTTTTTTAGGCTTAAGTATCTCAGCCTTTTTAGGATCAATTTCATCTTCAAAAATAGTATTCCAGGCATTTAAACTGTCTCTGCTCTGATAAGCAATTTTAATAGTATTCTTAGGGAAAGGCACCATCATAGTTTCAGAATAATTGCCACAAGCACCATGCCCTTCTTTAGTAGTTCTCCATTCGGCAAATATAGAGGAGAAGCCGCGAGAGTAAATTAACTTATCACTTGCTTTATCATAAACCATTATCCTGAACTTACCGAAATTAAAGGTATCAACCAGATTAACTTTAGAGCCTGCCCAACCTTTCTTCTCTATCAATTCATCAGGACGAAAGTATTCATGTTCAAAGTTACCGGAGTGGTAAAAATCAATACGCAGTGTTTTGTTTTCAAAAAACTTATCATATTGTGCCGATACAGTAAGCGTAAATGATATTAATATTAGTGTTAAAAGCTTCTTCATTGTATTATTTATTAAGATTTATTATCAATGTGTTAATAGATTTTAAGTATTTTTATTACAAATAATGTGCAAAGGTATTAATATTTATTCTACTTTTGTAAAATTAACTGAATTAATAAATGGGGTTATTCTTACAATACAATTTTTACGTCAATCGCTATCTTAATCTCAAGGATAGGGATAGTTATCATTTCTGATCTACACTAAATACCACTAATTTTACTTAGTTACCATTTAAATATTTAATGAATTTATGAATTTAATTTTAAAAGCCATGGAATTACCATTTGCAGAATCCTTTAAGATCAAAATGATTGAACCGATAAGAAGAAGTACGAGAGAAGAACGTGAACAATGGATCAAAGAAGCTAAATACAACCTGTTTAACTTAAGCAGTGATAAAGTATTTATTGACCTTCTTACTGATTCAGGAACCGGAGCTATGAGCGACCGTCAATGGAGCGAAATGATGCTTGGCGATGAAAGCTATGCAGGTGCTACTTCTTACTTTAAAATGAAGAATGCCATTAAAAATATCTTAGGTTTTGAATATTTCTTACCTACACATCAGGGTAGAGCTGCCGAGAATGTATTATTTTCTGTTTTAGTGAAAGCAGGAGATATGGTTCCCGGGAACTCACACTTTGATACTACTAAAGGACATATAGAGTTTCGTAAAGCTAAAGCTATTGATTGTACAATTGCTGAAGCTTTTGACACTGCTTTGGATCATCCTTTTAAAGGGAATGTTGATATAGAAAAACTTGATTCAGTAATTAAAAACAATACTGATAAAGTAACATTTATAGTGGTTACAGTTACCTGTAATTCGTCAGGAGGACAGCCTGTTTCTATGCAAAATCTTAGAGATATCAGAAACGTAGCTGATAAATATGGAAAGATGGTAGTATTTGATGCAGCTCGTTTTGCTGAGAATGCTTACTTCATCAAGATGCGCGAGGAAGGGTATAAAGATAAAACCATTAAGCAGATTGTAGCAGAGATGTTTTCGTATGCTGATGTGATGACGATGAGTGCGAAGAAAGACGCAATTGTTAACATGGGTGGCTTTATCGGAATGCGTACCGAAAAGCTTTTCAAACAAGCAAGTGTTTTCAATATTATGTTCGAAGGATATGTTACTTATGGTGGTATGTCAGGTAGAGATATGAACGCTTTAGCTCAGGGATTGGATGAAGGTACAGAGTTTGAAACACTGGAAACCCGTATCAAACAAGTTGAGTATTTAGGTGCAAGACTTGAAGAATTCGGTATTCCATTTCAACGTCCAGTAGGAGGTCATGCTATATTTGTTGATACTAAAAAGGTATTAACTCATGTTCCAAAAGAACAATATATAGCTCAGACTTTAGGTGTTGAATTATACATAGAAGCTGGTGTACGTGCTGTTGAAATAGGAACTATTCTTGCTGATCGCGATCCTGAAACCAGAGAGAACCGCTACCCTGCATTAGAGTTTTTGCGTATGGCAATTCCTCGTCGTGTGTACACAAATAATCATATGGACGTTGTGGCTGTTGCGTTAAAGAATGTTTTTGACCGCAGAGAACATATCACTAAAGGATTTAATATAGTTTACGAAGCTCCAATCATGCGTCACTTTACTGTTGAATTGGAAAAAGCTTAGATTCTTAATATAAACAAAACAGGGAAGACGATGTTTTTATATGAACATCGTCTTTTTTAATACATAATGGGAAAGTCAAACAGATACGAGCGTTTATATACTCAGATTAACGACCTGCTTAAGAAAAGCAACAATATTGAAGCACGAATGTGCAGTATTGTAGCAGTACTTCATCATAAAGTTGAATACAATTTCTGGACAGGATTTTATTGTTTAACTGACGGTAAACTTATAGTAAAAACATATCAAGGGCCTGTTGCATGCATGGAATTAAAGAAAGATACTGGCGTTTGCTGGGCTGCTATCAATAGAAATGAAACCATAGTTGTTCCGGATGTTGAGCAATTCCCCGGACATATTGCTTGCGATTCAAGATCTAAGTCTGAAATCGTTATCCCGCTAAGAAATAATAATGGAGACATTGTAGGTGTTCTTGATGTTGATAGTAAAGACCTGAATTCATTTGATGAAGAAGATGCCGAATGGCTTGAGAAGATAGTAGATTTAGTTTATAAGATTGATAATAAATAAATGAAAATGGCTAAGATCAGATTAACTAAAGAATTCAGGTTCGAGAGTGCACATGTACTCTTAGGCTACGATGGCCCTTGCCGTAATATTCACGGGCATTCTTACAGGATGGCTGTAACTGTTATCGGCGAACCAATTATTGATGTGTCCTCTCCTAAATTAGGTATGGTTATGGACTTTGGTTTGCTAAAGAATATAGTAAACGAAACAATTGTAACAGATTTTGACCATGCGCTTATCATCAACGATAAAAGCCCAGGTATTAGCGAGGGTACATGGCACAAAGTATCCGAAAAGCTGATACTTGTTCCCTATCAGCCAAGTTGTGAGAATCTATTAACAGACTTTGCCGAAAGGATAATATCCAAGCTTCCTGCCTCTGCCAAGCTTCATCATATCCGCCTTGATGAAACGCCTAACTCTTATGCAGAGTGGTATGCTGAAGACAACATAGGGTTATAAAACTATAAACAGAATCTAAGGAAGTTTCTAATACCAGATGTTTAAAAATTAGTTCGGCTTTGCATCTTTGGATGTGAGTTCAGTATACTTCTGATTTTAACAATAATTATTGACTAAAGGCTTATAATTGTTTAAAAGCATAAACATTTTTAAAAGAAAGAAATACAATCTTTTTTATAAAATTAATTATTTTTAGTTCCAGATGTAATCATTTTAGTAATTTTGCGTTATCATTTTACAATAAATAAATAGGTTACTGATACATTTAATACATGAAAAAATATCTTCTTCTTATTCTTTTAGTTCTTGTCAATTTGTATAGTTGGAATTCACTCAAGGCACAGGGCAATATAAAAGACTCTACTTTATTTTGTGGGATGATAGCTATTACTTACTCTTATCAGTTTGCAGGCGGAGATTTAGCTCAAAGATATGGAGATAATTCTACCTTAGGTCCTTCTTTTACTATTAAAACAAAACATAACTGGATAATAGGTGTAGATTTTAATTATATGTTTGGCAACGAAGTTAAAATCCAAGATCAGATTGTAAAAAATCTTGTAACTACAGATGGAGCACCTATAACACGTGAAGGAATACTTGGAGATATCAGAATGTTTGAAAGGGGTTTTCTTACAAGTTTTAAATTGGGTAAAGTTATTCCTGTGTTTGGGTCAAATCCTAATTCAGGGATTATGTTAATCGGTAGTGTTGGATATTTGCAACATGCAATTAGAATAGAAGTTGATCAAAATGATGTTCCATCTTTAATGGGAGATTATGCCCGGGGATATGACAGGCTTTCGAGTGGTTTATCGTTAACAGGATTCGTTGGTTATTTATATTTAAGCGAACATAAGCTTACTAATTTCTTTATTGGGATGGAATATACTCAAGCCTGGACAAAGTCACTCCGTGATTTTAATTTTGATACCAGAAGTAGTGATATGTCAGTAAAACACGACAGACTTTTTGGTTTTAAATTCGGGTGGGTATTCCCATTATATAAAAGAGCTCCAAACAGATTTTATTACAGATAACAATGCATTTACTTTATAATGTTGGTATTTATCTCTACCTTTTGGGTATTTATATCTATTCTTTGTTTGATCCTAAAGCAAAACTATGGATAGATGGACGTAAAGATATTTTTAATAAAATAAAAGCTACTGTTAATAACGAAAAGATAGCCTGGTTTCATGCTGCTTCTCTGGGTGAATTTGAACAGGGTCGTTCTGTTATTGAAAAGTTTAAAGAGAAACATCCAGATTATAAGATCCTCCTTACTTTTTTCTCTCCTTCAGGTTACGAGATTAGGAAGAACTATGAGAAAGCTGATTACATCTTTTACTTACCTATTGATACTCCTGCTAATGCCAGACATTTTATAGAGATAATTAAGCCCAATGTTGTTTTTTTTATTAAATATGAATTTTGGTTTAATTATCTAAATGAATTAAAGAAAAAAGATATTCCTGTTTTTCTTATATCCGGAATATTTCGTCCTTCGCAACATTTCTTTAAGGCTTATGGTAATTGGTTTCGAAAGCAATTAAATTGTTTTACTTATTTCTTTGTTCAGAATACAATATCAAAAGACTTGTTGAATAGTATTGGTTATAATAATATCATTATAAGTGGAGATACCCGCTTCGACAGAGTATTTGCCATAGCATCACAAAAAAAAGCTTTCCCAATAATAAATAGTTTTAAAGGTGGTGCTAATAAACTAATACTTGCAGGCAGTACCTGGGAACCCGATGAGGATTTGTTATTTGAATTTATAAAACTTAAATTAAAAGACATAAAGTATATTATTGCTCCTCACGAAACCCATCCCGAAAGGATTATTAAACTTAAAGAAAAATTAGGTTCGGATGTAGTACTGTTTTCGGAAGCTAATGAAGAAAACGTTGCAGATGCTAAGATTTTAATTGTTGATGGAATCGGATACTTGTCTCATTTGTATCAGTACGCAGATGTTTCAATAATTGGTGGTGGTTTTGGAAAAGGGATACACAATATTCTGGAAGCTGCTACATTTGGAGTTCCTATTTTATTTGGTCCAAATTATAAGAAGTTTTCTGAAGCTGTTGAGCTAATATCTTTAGGGGGGGCTTTTACCATTAATGATAAGGATGAATTTTTAATTAAAATGAAAGAACTTATCTTTAATGATGCTGAAAGAAATAATGCTTCACTTAAATGCAAGAACTATGTGATTAACAAAGTTGGTGCGACAGATATTATATTAGAAAACATCAGCTTTTAAAAATATTTACTATTAAAATACTATTTTTTTGAAAAAAGATTTTGTAATCCTAAAAAAATAGTTAATTTTGCAGTCCGTTTTAAAGTTGGCGTCGTAGCTCAGTTGGTAGAGCAGAGGACTGAAAATCCTTGTGTCACTGGTTCAATTCCAGTCGATGCCACCCGGAAGGGGTTGATTAATTTCAATCCCTTTTTTTATTCCTTTCATTACAATAAATACTTTTACTACTTTTGCAGCCTGATAAAAACACTGCATACAATGACATGGCTTATTACTCTATTACTGATATCTTCTGGGCTGCTGGTCGGGTTTATTAACACCCTTGCCGGTGGAGGCACTATCATTTCCATCTCTTTGTTTATGTTTCTGGGTTTGCCTGCAACAGTTGCAAATGGAACCAACCGTATTGCAGTTATATTACAAACTCTTACTTCTACTGCCAGCTTTAAAAAACAAAAGGTTTTGGATACCCGAAAGGGTTTATTACTTGGGATTCCTACAGCTATAGGTTCAATATTGGGTGCTGTGATTGCTGTTGATATTCATGAAAAGACTTTTGAAAAGGCTGTAGGTGTGATTATGCTTGTGATGTTGTTCTTTATTATCTACAAACCCGAATATTGGCTTAAAGGTCGCAAAGAACTTGTTGTGAAAAAGATTACTCCCTGGCAAATCATTATGTTTTTTGGAATAGGTTTGTATGGTGGCTTCATACATGTTGGAGTTGGCTACTTTATACTTGCAGGACTGGTGTTAAGTGCTGGTTACGACTTAGTAAAAGCGAATGCTCTTAAAGTTTTCATCGTTTTGTTGTATGTTCCTTTTACGGTGTTGGTATTTATGTGGAACAAGCAAATAAATTATCAATATGGGTTGATACATGCTATTGGGAATATTATTGGGGCGTGGCTGGCATCAAAGTATGCTGTAAGCTGGGGTGCTAATTTTGTGAGATGGGTTATAGTTGTTGTTATACTTATTTCTTCGGCGCAGTTGTTCGGTTTGAGTGATTTTAAAGAGATATTTAAGGCTATAACTTAGGAAGAATCTAAATTACATATCTCTGGCTTTAATTACAACTATTTTACCATCTTTTGAGAAAACGAATTCACCATCGTCTTTCTTTTTTTGTATAACTAGTTTCTCAAAAGCAATTTGTATGCCTTTAGTGATTTTTTCATGGAGTTCTTCTAATTTTTGTTCTTTATTTTCCATTATAAATGATTTATTTTCTTTAATGTTTCAGGTTTCTCGTATTCGTAATCTCTTTCAACCAAAGCTATTCGTGTTTTAAAGCTTTTGTACCATTCTTTCCGGCCTTTTTCGCGGGCTAATGTATGTTCGTAATGTTCTTTCCAGTTCTTTATAGATTGCAGATCTTTCCAGTATGAAACTGTTATACCTAAGTCATTTCTTGCTGATTCTACTCCCAGAAATCCTTCTTGTTTCGCTGCCAAAGCAATCATCTTCTCAGCCATTTCTTCATATCCGTCATCTACTTCAGTGCGAAGTGATGTAAAAATAACTGCATAGTAGGGAGGTGTGGGCGTTTGAGCTATCATAAATAGAGAGGTTTTTATTCTTTTCTTACTTATAAACTTCCTTCTTAATCTTTTCTACATCTACTTTTTTGATATATTTTGCTATGTTGAAGTAAAGCTTATGAAATCCATAACCTCCTTTTTTCATTTCGTTAATAGCTTGTTCTTTCGTCCAGTTCTGGAATACGATTCTGTACATTGCGAGTACGGCGCCTGTACGGTCGCTGCCATGTGCACAATGAACTACAATTGGTTTGGGCGAATTCTTAAGTATCCATAATGCCCTAATTATGTCGTCATCAGTAATTTGTTCTGCCGACATTTTAACATTATACAATTGTATAGGCAACTTATGTTTAAGTTTATTATCTTTGTGAGTTGTCCTAAGATTTAAAACACTCATTACACCCATTTTATTTAATATTTCAAAACCAAGACTGTCCGGTTGTTCGCAGCGGTAAATGCTGTCGTTTACTTTGTAAAGATTCTTTAGTTTTGTTGCACTTACTTTTGTAGCCCATTCAGATGGGCGTGTTGTGGGCTGTTGTGTTATCGCGCTAAGCGACATCAACATTAACCCGAGTAGTATGATATAATAGATCTTTATTTTTGTCATTTTTGATGTCATTATAATATATATGTATAGTTTTTAAAAAATCCTGCTCCACCATTTTATATAAAGCATGGTTTCTTCTCTTATAACTTCATTATTTTGTAAATTGATATACTGTGTTGTTATTTTCCCTTTAAATCTTGTCCCGGTTTCCTTTATATAAACATATTTTACCTCATGATTATTTTTATCAAACCATTTTACATTTTTATCCTCTATCATTTTCTGTAGTGTAGACCAAACATACCATCTTTTAAAAGGATAAGTGCTTTCAGGGTCATAAAATTTAATAACTTCTCCACTAAAAGTAATAGTATCCTCTTTATTTTCTTTTATTTCATTTCGCACTACTTGCAATGCTTTCTCCAACGTAACATCTTTACCCATATAAATAAAATAGGTGTCATAACCCAACAGGGCATTAGTATCCGTATAAAACGTCATACTATCATAAATTATTTTCACTATTTTGCCTTTAGGTTCAAAATTGAGTTTATATGTTTGGGCTTTTATAGGATGAAGATAAATACATAGTATCATCATCATTAGTAGTATAATTTTTTTCATGATGATATGTTTTAAGGGTTACATAATTGTTTTCTTATGTTTATAAGTTTCTTGGGCATGGTCCAATTCTGAAATAAATATGTTCATAAAATAATTCTTCCTTTGTTTCTTTATTTATATAAGCTCGTCTAATTCTGCCTTCTTTTTCTGAACCAATCTTCTTACATTTTATAATCTTTACAAGCTTATTATGTTTATCATATAACTTTACCTTATTTATTTGAATCAAACTCATCAATGTAGACTTAATACTAAAATCATAATAAGTTTCATCACTTTGATTAACATCAGAGTTATTAGTAATCCATTTAAAAACTATGGTATCATTTTTAGCTTCTCTTATCTTTTTACGAACTTTATTCAAATTATTTAAAGATTCAGCTTGAACATATTTATAATCGATGTCTCTAAAAGACTCAAATAGCGATGTTGTATCGGTATAAAATGTCAAACTATCAAAATTAAACCTTATAATTTTGCCTTTGGGTTCGTAATTGAGTTTATATGTTTGGGCTATAATTTTATTAAAACTAAAACATAGTATAAGAAGCATTAGTATTATAATTTTTTTCATTATGATATGTTTTTGAAGTTTTAATACTTGTTTTTGATCTAATTTAAGATGCAAAGTTACAAATTTAATTGCTCTTTTCTATTTTATCGTCTTTCTTTTTAAGATAGCGTTTGTAAAGACAATGAAAGATATTTATTGACAATGCTGCTTTTATTGACAAATCACTTCTATTAACATTGAAATAATTTTTATTAAGTATAGGCACATCATAAGCATACGACACATTTATACACAAGCTCAACCAACCTTTTGTCAAATAGTATTCTCTGAAATTAAATCTAATGCCTATTTCGGGCTTTAGGTTGATACCTATATTATTATTAAACCGGAAAACTACCGGCGAAACTGCCCAATATGGATTACAACATAATCGGGTAGTACCGATGAGTTTGTGAAAATATTTTACACTTAAAGAGAAGTTATTGTTTTTAAAATCATCCAGTCTTATACCATAACCATAAAACCTGTTCATTAAGCAGGTATGATAAAACTGTTCGTTTGCTATTTCAAAAGTATTATAAGTTTTATCACCAAATCTATACGTTTTGCCCCAGTATAATGATATGTTATCCTGAACAATACCGACTGCTCCTCCTTTTGATATAGGTAGATTAAAACCTAATAATAGGAGCATTAGTATTGTAATTTTCTTCATTATGATAAGTTTTTTGGGCTTTGTTTTTATATTCTTTATTATTATTTCCCTTAAAGTCTATTGTAACATTATCGCAACACTACCATCTGTTTTTTCTATATATATAAATCCAACTCCTTTTCTAAAATATATTTTCTTATACTCATTTACTGAATAAAATCCTGCATTTGCAAAATTATATATATCATTATAAAAAATACCGTTTACTGTTGCAGTATCTGTGGGTAGATTTGTTTTGTAATTATAATCAGGATCAATTGTCACACCAAAATCTTTATAATTGCTTATATAAAGGATTAAATGGGTAAAATAATTAAAATGTGGATTCTGAACATACTTAACTATATTTAATTCATAGCTTCCTTGATAATAGATAAGAGTATAGTCATCATTGATAGAAACATATCTTTTATCATCTATGCTTGTTGAAGTAGAAATAATAGTATCTATTCTTATTCCTGAAGAATCTGTAGTTTTGGTGATTACTTTATAAGTTGGATTTTTAATGTTATTAATCCACAATAATTGATTACTTGTAAAAGGATCATGTGTTTCGTCAGGATGATGTGTACAACTTAT
>CAIWDQ010000579.1 GCA_903911455.1 uncultured bacterium | reverse complement strand
TCCATTCTGTAAAAGTAGTTTTACGAACCGCAAAAGTAGTTTTCCATTCTGTAAAAGTAGTTTTACGAACCGCAAAAGTAGTTTTCCATTCTGTAAAAGTAGTTTTACTAATCGTAAAAGTAGTTTTCCATTCCGTAAAAGTAGTTTAGCAGAGTATTAAATTTGTTCCCCATTCTGCAAAAGTTATTAAGTTGATAATTAAACTCGCTATTCTGTTTAGTTAGCTCGCTGTAGGTTACTGCCAGCTCGCTATTGCGAATGCTAAACATACGAATGTAATGATATAACTTGCTGATTGAGCATAGAAATATGCTATAATTAATAAACAACTTTTTGAAGTTACTTGTCGGATAACTGTATTTGCTGTTGCAGTTATGATACCGGCTTGTCAAAACATTGTTCCACTCTGCCATATCAACCCTCCTTACACTTATTCTATGAGAAATATTTAATAAAAGTATGATGTATTTTTTAAATCTTTTACCGAACTGCAAAGATAACTTATTTTTGAATATATATCTAAATATTCTTTAATAAATAATACTTTTTTATTTTCAATAAGAATCCACTCTTAAAAGTAATACTATCGTCATTAAAAAGACTTCTTATTTCGATTGAAAAAACATCATTCTAATTTTAAGGTAAAATAGAAAAAGACTAATTTGCCGTCCAATTCACTTCTTAATTCCATAATAAATGTTATTCCGAATGAAACCAAGTGAAAGGAGGATTCCCATAAACAAAATCTGTAAAATGTCTTAGAGTGTTGATATGTAGTAGTAATATTATTGAAGTAGTGCTTTTGTTTAAAATAAATTAACATTTAATGTTAAATAACATTTAATAAACATAATTCATTAATACTTTTTTAGTACATTTGCATTGATTATTTTTCTGCTATTTTTTATATAGAAGAGTAAGCTTGTAAAACACTTTGGATTATGGAAAAACCTATTTTTGATTATAATGCATATAATCTTCGAAAAAAAGCAGAAGAATTGTATGCTAAAAACTCTATTGATATTTCTGACTGTTCGGAAGCAGAAATACAAAAATTATATCATGAGTTGGCCGTAAGCCAGATAGAACTGGAACTCCAGAACGAAGAGCTTATGTTTTCAAATATAGTAAGCGAAACAAATAAAAAGAAGTATATTGATTTATATGACTTTGCCCCAACTGCTTATTTTACTCTTTCAAGTGATGCTAAGATTCTCGAACTTAATCTTACTGCCGCGAAATTGCTCTGCAAAGAACGTGCTTATTTAAAAAATAGTTCGTTTGGTTTTTTTGTTTCAACAGAAACCAGAACTACATTTAATGAATTTCTTGAAGACGTATTTTATTATAAAACTACACAATCATGCGAAATTATAATCATAACTGAAGATAAAAATCCTATCTATGTTCATTTGCTTGGTAATCTTGATAGTGATGAAAAATATTGTTTGCTTACAGCAGTTGATATTACCGAACGTAGAATTGCAGCAGAAAATTTATTAAAATCACAATTGCTTCTAAAATCAAGTATCGAAAGCATAAAGATAAATATAATACTGTCGCTCGACAGAAACTTTTGTTATAATTATTTTAATGAAGCACATTCATCAGCAATGCTCTTAGCTTATGGTAGTAAAATTGAACTAGGACAGAACATTCTGCAATATATAACCAATGAGGAGGATAGAAATAAATTAGCAAAAAATTATGAAAGAGTTTTAGCAGGAGAATCATTTTCGAGTATCCACACCAATGGTGAAGCTACCAAATATTATTACGAAACATTTTATGATCCAATTATAAATGATAAAAATGAAGTTACCGGAATTACTGTATTAGCACATAATATTACAGATCGCATCGAACTCGAAAATAAATTAAAAGTAAGTGAAGGTCGTTTTTATTCATTGTTTTTTAGAGCTCCATTAGGATATCAATCGTTAGATGTTGACGGTAAGTTTTTAGAAGTTAATCAGAAATGGCTCGATATATTAGACTATACATATAATGAAGTAATAGGCAAGTGGTTTGGCGATTTTCTAACACCAGCATATAGGGAAGGTTTTCATCAGCGTTTTCAGCAATATAAACAAAAGGGAAGTTATAGTGCCGAATATGAAATGATACATAAAAATGGAGAAATCCGTATTATTGCTATTGAAGCCAGTATTGGGAAAGATGAAAATGGTGCATTTAAACAAACACATTGCATTATGCATGATGTTACCGATTTAAAAACAAAAGATAAGCAAATATTTGAGTCGGATAGAAGATTTAAAGAAACACTCGAAAATATTCATCTTATATCATTACAACTTGATTTGAATGGAAACATTACCTATTGTAATCCTTATGGGTGTAAATTATTAGGGTATTCCAGATCAGAGTTAATAGGGCAAAACTGGTTAACTAATTTTATCCCTCAGAATGATAGTAGCATAAAAGAACTATTTACTAAAGGCATAAAAAAGGATGAAATTAAAAAACACAATATAAATGATATCCTTTTAAAAGATAAAAGCATAAGGACAATAGACTGGAATAATACCATGCTTCACGATATTAACGGGAAAATAATTGGAACTTCAAGTATTGGTCAGGATATTACAAATAGCAAACAAGCAGCAGAGAGACTATTGGAAAGTGAAGAACGTTTCGAGATGCTCTTTAATAAAGCACCATTAGGTTATCAATCTTTAGACTATGATGGAAATTTCATAGAAGTAAATCAACAGTGGTTAGATACTTTAGGTTATAACTTTGATGAAGTAATCGGTAAATGGTTTGGTGATTTTCTTACTCCGGTTTATCAGGAAGGCTTCCGTAAACGTTTCCCTTTATTTAAGCAATTGGGATTAATACACAGCGAGTTTGAAATGATCCATAAGAATGGAGAAATACATTTTATAGCTTTTGATGGTAAAATAGGTTATGATGAAAAAGGAGACTTTAAACAAACACATTGCATATTACAGGACATCACCGAGAAGAAAAAAGCTGAAGAACAATTAAAAGAAAGCGAAGAAAAGTATAAGGAACTAGTAGAAAATTCACCTGATGCCATAGCTATTTATGAAGAAGGAAAGCTTTTGTTTGTCAACAACGAATTGGTAAGGCTATTGGCAGCAAAAGATAAAGAAGAAGTAATAGGTAAACCAGTATTGCAGTTTATTCATCCTGAATCAAAAGAGCTGGTAATCGAAAGGATGAAGAAAGTAGCAACAGAAGGCTCTACGTTACCATTTATCGAAGAAAAAGCATTAAGGCTTGATGGTGTTAAAGTAGATGTAGAAATAAAAGCAATCCCAATCAAGCTGGAAGGCCGAAATGCAGTACAGTTAATTATACGAGATCTAACGGAGAAGATACAAGCCGAAGAAAAGCTCAAAGAAAGTAAAGACGCATATAGCAGGTTAGTCAATATTGTTGATGAAATTATATATTCAATCACTTTTACTGATGAAAATGGAGGCACAAAAGTTAATTTTGTGAGCGATCAAATCGAATCTATAACCGGCTATAAACCAGAAGAGTTTATTGAAGACCCTAGTTTATGGACCTCGGTTATGCATCCGGATGAAATTGATTTAAATGATAAACTTACAAACCCTGAAAATAAAAGATTGGTTAAAGGGATTTATCGAATAAAACATAAATTAACAGGTGAATATGTATGGGTTGATGATAATCCTATTTCTATATATGATGATAAAGGAAATATAATTGGTCAATACGGAACATCACGTGATATCACAGAGCGTAAGAAAGCTGAAGAAGACCTATTAGAAGCTAAAGAAAAATACAGAGCTTTAAGTGAAGCAACATTTGAATCAATATTTATTTCTGAAAAGGGTATTTGCATAGAACAGAATCTAACTGCAAGGTTAATGTTTGGTTATACTGATGAAGAAGCAATTGGGAGGTATGGTACTGAATGGATAATACCTGAAGACCGCGAGATGGTAATGAATAATATGATTACTGGTTATGAAGCACCATATGAAGTTACTGCTTTAAGAAAAGATGGAACAACTTTTCCATGTGTTTTACTTGGAAAAATGATGAATTATAAAGGAAAAAGTGTTAGAGTTACATCGTTAACAGATATTACAGAACGTAAGCTGGCTGAAAATAATTTAAAAGAGAGCGAACATGAACTACAATCCATTTTCAATAATCTTCAGGATGCGTATTTTAAAGCTGATCTAGAAGGAATATTTACCAAAGTAAGTCCTTCGGCAGTTAGAATGTATGGATATGAGACAGAAGACGAATTGATAGGAAAGCCTGCTAAAAATTTATATGCAGATGCAAAAGAAAGAGATGCTTTAATTAGTAAACTAAAAGAAGAACTTAAAATAGTAGATTATTTAGGGACAGGTATTAGAAAAGATGGAACTACTTATAGGGTCTCAATGAATATTCAGTTTAATTATAATGAGGAAGGCCAAATAATAGGTACAAGCGGTGTTGTTCGTGATATTACCGACCGTATGATGGCTGATGAGAACCTAAAGAAAAGTGAAGAAAAATATCGTAATCTTTTTAATAATTCAGAGGTTGCAATGTTCAGAACCAAACTTGATGGCTCCGAAATAATAGAGTTCAATAATAAATATCTATCTATACTAAACTATACAAAAGAAGATATAATAGGGATGCCATCCGGAAATATTTGGGCAAATAAGAGTGAACGTGATAAGATGGTTGAAATCCTAAAAGTATATGGGAATATAAATAATTTAGAATGCGACTTACTTACTAAACAAGGAGTAGTAATAAACTGCATTACTTCTATAAATTTGAATAAAGAATTAGGAATACTTGAGGGTTCAATAATAGATATTACCGAACGAAAGAATTCTGAAAAACAACTAAAGAATATAAATAGGTTGTATGCAATGCTAAGCGTTACAAATGAGGCAATCGTTCAGATAAAAGAAAAAGAAGAACTCTATACCGAAGTTTGCAGGATAGTTATTAAGCATGGTAACTTTAAAATGGTTTGGATAGGTGAAATAGATGAAATAATAAATAAAGTTGTACCTGTAGTAACCGCAGGATATGTAAATGGTTATTTAGATGACATTAATATTGATTTGAATGATCAAATAAGAAGTGGAGGACCAACAGGACAAACTGTCAAAACAGGAGTTCATCATCTAGCTTATAATATCGCTGAAAGTAATGAGATGCAACCATGGCATCAAAAAGCTTTAAAGAATGGTTATTATACATCAGCAGCCTTTCCAATAAAAGTAAACGGGAAAGTTAATTCGGTGATAACACTTTATGCTGATAATACTTACTTCTTTAATGAAGATGAAATTAACTTACTTGATTTATTGACTAAAGATATCTCAAATGCAATAGAATTTATAGAATTAAATAAAGTAAAACAAAAGGCAGTAATTGAATTAAAAGAAAGCGAAGAAAAATATAAGACATTATTTGAATCTAATTCTGATGGTATAACTATTTTTAATGTTAATAACTCAGAAGAATCTGTGACACACATATTAGCTTTAAACGAAAATTCAGCTAGAATGTTAGGCTACACTAAGGAAGAAATGTTGCTTATAAATCCGAATGAATTAGAGAAAGATATTACACCTGAAAAAATAGAATGCCGCAAACAAGAGATCTTAACTAGAGGGGTTTCGAGTTTCGAGACAAAAGTAAAACATAAAGATGGACATGAGATTTATGTAGAAACAAAAGCGATGTTGATAAATTTTAATAATCAACCAGCTTTAATGAATATAGTAAGAGATATAAAAGATAGAAAACAAACCGAAAGACAGCTAAAAGAAAGTGAAGAAAAAAACAGATTAGTATTAGAAACTGCGATGGATGGCTTTTGGAAATTGGACCATAAAGGAGATATAATAGAAGTAAATCCATCCTATTGCAATATGATAGGATATAGTAAAGAAGAGTTGCTGACAATGAATGTTAAGGATGTGTCAGCAATAGACACAGAGGAAATTGTTAAGCAGCGAATGTATAATGTTACCATTGATGGTAATGGGCGTTTCGAAACTAAACATAAACGGAAAGATGGAAGCTGTTTTGATATAGTTGTAAGTGTTCAATATGATAAAAATACTAAACAATTCGCTTCTTTCTTTCATGATATAACCAATAGAAAAGAGGCTGAAAAAATTATAAAAGAAAGTGAAAAGAGATTAAGTGATATTGTTCATAGCATGGGCGAATGGGTTTGGGAAGTTGATGAAAAAGGTGTTTATACATACAGTTCAGCCAAAGGCTCTGAATTACTTGGTCGTAAAATAGATGAAATTATAGGTAAAACACCTTTTGATTTTATGCCTCCTGATGAAGCAAAGAGAGTTGCTGCAATATTTGCTGATATAGTAGCTAAAAGAGCTCCAATAAAAGATTTGGAGAACTGGAATATTAAAAAGAATGGCGAAAAAGTCTGTTTACTTACAAATGGAGGTCCATTATTTGATGTAGATGGTAACTTTATAGGATATAGAGGTGTTGATAAAGATATAACATCTCGAATGCAGTTAGAATTGGATTTACAACATTCTATGTCGATAACTGATGCTACTTTTCAATCAATACATAATGGAATTCTTGTTGTAGATCACGAAGGAGTCGTAATAAAAACAAACAATAAGTTTGCTGAGTTGTGGAATATTCCAGAAGAGCTACTTTTACTTAAAGATGATAAAATACTATTAAATCATATACTTGATCAATTATCAGATCCCGATGAATTTGTAGCAAAAGTTTCGGAACTCTACAATGATCAGGGATCAGAATCATTTGATGTTATAGAATTTAAAGATAGACGGACATTTGAGAGAATATCAAAACCGTTGTATATTCAAAATGAAACTAAAGGTCGTGTTTGGTCTTTTCTAGATATTACAGAGAGTGTTAACGCTAAAGAGTCATTAATAAGTAAATCAAATATATTAAAGTTAACCCTCGACAAAAGTTCTGAATTAATTGATGTTAATCTTGATAATTTTAATTATGAAACAATAACTGAAAGTCTTATTGAGATATCAGGGGCAAAATATGTAGGTTTTAACTTATTTGATGAAGATGGTTTGGACTTTACCACTGTTGCTTTTTCAGGAGTAAATGCAAAACTTATAAATGTAAGTTCATATTTAGGATTCGAAGTTATTAATAAGAAATGGAAACATGACCCTGTAAGAGAATCTAAAATTAAAGATAATGTTATAACAAAGTTTAATTCATTGCACGAGCTTACAGGTAAGGTTATATCTACAAATATCTCAAAGTTAATAGAGAAAACCTTTAATATTGGTGAAGTATTTATTGTAAAGATTACAAAGAATAATACTTCAGTAGGTGACTTTACTTTAATATATAAGAGAGGTGAAACTTTACAAAATAGAGAATTGCTTGAGCTTTTTGCTAATCAGGTTGGCTTGTTTATTAAACGTAAACAAGCTGTTGAAGAACTTATAGAAAATGATAGATTTTTAAAAGATACACAAACTATTGCTCAGCTTGGAACTTATACTTTAGATATCAATACAGGTGTTTGGACTAGTTCAGAAATCCTTAATAGTATATTCGGGATTGATCCCGATTATAAGAAAACAGTTGAAGGTTGGGTGGGAATTATACATCCTGACTGGCAAAAGATTATGAATAATTATTTTTTAAATGAAGTCCTAGGAGAAAAAAAATCTTTTGACAAAGTATATAAGATTATTAATCAAAAAAATCAAACTGAACATTGGGTACATGGCATAGGGAAATTAAAGTATGATAAAATAGGCAATCCTTTATATATGTTAGGAACTATTAAAGATATCACAGATCAGAAAGAAGAAGAAACTTATAGAGAATTAAATAGAGAAGTCTTGCTAATTTTAAACCGTTCTGAAGATATTAAATATTCAACCATGCGTATTCTGAGTACTATTAAAACTATTACAGGTTTTGATGCGGTAGGAATACGATTGAAAGAAGGAGAAGACTTTCCTTATGTAGCACAGAAAGGATTTTCAAAAGATTTCCTTTTAACAGAAAACTCTCTACTTAAGTTTTCAAAAGAAGGGGAAATTTGCAGAGATAGTGAATGTAATCCTTGCTACGAATGTTTCTGTGGAGAAGTTATTTCAGGTAAAACGGAAAGTGCTAATTCAATATATTCAAAAGGAGGAAGTTGCTACGTTAATGACTCTAATCATTTTTTAAATATCTTGCCCAAAGATAACAAAAGTTTTAATTCACGAATGAAATGTTTTCAAGAGGGATTCTCTTCTATTGCTTTAATTCCAATAAAAAGCAAAAAGAATATTATTGGGCTAATACATTTGAGTGATAGAAGGAAAGATAGGTTTACACCACATATAATCGAAATCCTTGAAAGCGTAGCTTCAAATATTGGTGAATCATTAATGCGTAAGTATGCAGATATTGAAATGATAAAAGCCAAAGAAAAAGCAGAAGAAAATGAACAAAGACTTTTGGCTTTCATCAATTCTATTCCTGATATAGTATGTTATAAAGATGCAAAAGGCCGATGGTTGCTTGCAAATAATGCCGATCTTGAATTGTTTGGATTAACTGATGTTAATTATTATGGTAAAACAGACATTGAACTAGCTCCATTTACGCATGAGATTTTTAAAAATGCATTTAAAGATTGTATGGAGTCTGATGAGAAAACATGGGGAAATGGTCAAATGACTAATTTAATTGAAACCATCACAACACCGGATGGTGAAGAGAGATATTTTGATCTTGTTAAGATGCCAATATTTAAGGATAATGGAGAGAGAAAAGCATTGGCTGTTATTGGTAGAGATATTACAAATCTCCTGAAAACTCAAAAAGAGCTTGAAGTTTCAAAAGATAAAGCCGAAGAAAGTGATAGACTTAAAACAGCTTTTTTACATAATATTTCTCACGAAGTTCGTACTCCTATGAATGCTATAATGGGGTTCTCTCATTTACTTAATGAAACCGGATTAAAAGAAGAAGAGATAAAATATTATTCAAGTATAATAACTCAAAGTAGTAATAATTTACTTGCAATAATTAACGATATTATAAGTATCGCTACTTTACAGGCAGGTCAAGAAACTGTTAATCTAAGCAATGTGGATGTAAATGATATTTTGCTCCTTTTACATGAACAATATAATATAAAAGCTCAAACAAAGAATATATCATTAAATTATGTAATTCCGGGTAATCATTTAATTATCTCTAGTGATCAGACTAAACTGATTCAAATACTTTCAAATTTGATAAACAATGCTATTAAATTTACTAATAATGGATCAATTAATTATGGCTATACGATAAAAGATGCATATATTGAATTTTATGTTGAAGATACTGGTATAGGCATACCTTCTGAAATGTTTAACGATATATTTCAACGTTTTAGTCAGGTTGAAACATCAAATGCTAAGCTTTATGGTGGGTCAGGTTTAGGTTTGTCAATTTCAAAATCTTATATTGAACTTCTAGGTGGTAAGATTTGGTTGAAATCTGAATTAGGAAAGGGTTCTAAATTCTATTTTACGATTCCTTATAATAAAATTGAAGTAGATGTTTTTGAAGAAAATGAACCCATTATTGAATTTAATACAGAAGTTGATACTAAAAAGGTTATATTAATTGCCGAGGATAATGAAATTAATTTCATGTTGTTGGATATATTGTTAAAGAATATGAATTTAGAGATTATTAGAGCTGTAAATGGTCTTGAAGTTGTTGAATTATCTAGATCTAATTCAAATATTGATCTCATTCTCATGGATATTAAAATGCCTGAATTAAATGGATTTGAAGCTACTAAACAGATAAGAAAATTTAGACCTGAAGTGCCTATCATTGCTCAAACTGCTTATAATAATGATTTTGATAGAAACAAAGCTTTAGAATGTGGTTGTACTGATTGTATTTATAAACCTATTAAAAAAGATCAATTAATTGCTAAATTAAAGGAGTATTTGCTTATTTAATAAATTTTCTTCAAGTAAGAAACACATTGTTAGTTATTGATTGTTTATACTTCTTATTAAACTAATAGAACGATGCACTACGAAAAACATTTAATGAACTCGGCTTTTATATCCGACTTAGTTATTGGAATGTCTGATGGACTAACCGTACCTTTTGCCTTAGCCGCTGGTTTAAGCAGCGCAGTACATTCCAATACCCTTATAATCACTGCAGGTTTTGCCGAAATCATAGCAGGTTCAATTGCTATGGGTTTAGGAGGTTTCTTAGCAGGACAAACAGAAGTTGAACATTACGATTCAGAACTTAAAAAAGAATATTGGGAGATTGATGAATATCCTGATGTGGAAATAAGAGAAGTTAAAGAAATTTTTGAAGGTATGGGACTATCCACTACAACTCAAGAATTAGCTGTTCAAGAAATGATAAAGGATAAAGATAATTGGGTTAATTTTATGATGAAATATGAATTGGGGTTAGAAAAACCTGATAAAGATCGTGCCCGTAAAAGTGCTTTTAACATTGGTTTCGCATATATTGCAGGTGGAACCATCCCATTATTATCTTATGTTTTTACTTCTAAACCAACTGATGGATTCAGGCTTTCATTTATAGTCACTGTTATTTGTTTATTATTATTTGGATATTATAAAAGCAAGGTAACTGGACAAAACCCTGTATGGGGAGCATTAAAAGTTACATTAATTGGTGTAGTTGCAGCTCTAGCAGCTTATTTCTTAGTTAAGGCTTTCGGTTAATTTAGTTATACTCTCTTTATTTTAAGATCTATGCATATGCTTTTTTAAACTATTGTTTAATAGAGGTATAAATGGACTTGGCAAAGGCTAATATGTACTTGGGAAGCGTTAATATGTACTTGGGAAGCGTTAATATAGACTTGGGAAGCGTTAATATGGACTTGGGAAGCGTTAATATAGACTTGGGAAAGGCTAATATGGACTTGGGAAGCGTTAATATGGACTTGGGAAGCGTTAATATGGACTTGGCAAGGGCTTAAATGCGTGTCGGAAGTGCTAAAATGAATTTTGTTCTATTGTCCTTTTAACTTTAAGTACTTTAAGTACTCCAAGTATTTTAAGTACTTTTGTCCATAACTCATAATTATTTCTTACTTTTGCAACCAAAATAAATCATTAAACATTAATCGTTTTAAAAATGTATAAAGACAAGCAGATATTCGATTTAATTGACCAGGAACGTAACCGTCAGATGCACGGTCTTGAGTTAATTGCTTCAGAAAATTTCGTTAGCGAACAAGTTCTCGCTGCAATGGGATCGGTTCTTACCAATAAATATGCCGAAGGTTATCCCGGTAAACGTTATTATGGCGGTTGTCAGATAGTAGACCAAACCGAGCAGTTGGCTATCGACAGAGCTAAAGAATTATTTGGTGCTGAGTGGGCTAATGTTCAACCACATTCAGGAGCACAAGCTAATATGGCTGTGTTTGTTGCCTGTTTAAAAATAGGTGATACCTTTATGGGTTTAGACCTTGCTCATGGTGGCCATCTTTCTCATGGTTCGCCTGTTAATTTCTCAGGTATCAACTACAGAGCAGTTGCTTACACTGTTGAAGAAGAAACTGGTTTGATTAATTATGATAAGATGGAAGAAGTTGCTTTGCGCGAACAACCAAAACTTATTATAGCAGGTGCTTCAGCTTATTCTCGCGATTGGGATTTTGCTCGTATGAGAGCTATTGCTGATAAGATTGGTGCTATTTTAATGGCTGATATTGCACATCCTGCCGGTTTAATTGCTAAAGGGGTATTAAACAATCCTGTTCCTCATTGCCACATAATAACTACTACTACTCACAAGACTTTAAGAGGTCCTAGAGGTGGTATGATTTTGATGGGTAAAGATTTTCCTAATCCTTGGGGTTATACCACTCCAAAGGGAGAAGTTAAAATGATGTCAGCTTTATTAGATTCAGCTGTATTCCCAGGTGTACAAGGAGGTCCGTTGGAACATGTTATAGCTGCTAAAGCTGTTGCTTTCGGCGAAGCTTTAACTGATAGTTATAAAGAATATATCAATCAGGTGAAGAAGAACGCTAATCTTATGGCAAACTTATTTACTGAAAAAGGTTACAAAGTTATTTCAGGTGGTACTGATAATCATTTAATGTTAATTGATTTAAGAAGCAAGTTCCCTGAAATTACAGGTAAAGTTGTTGAAAACACTTTAGTAAAAGCTGATATCACAATCAATAAGAATATGGTTCCTTTTGATAGCCGTTCACCATTCCAGACTTCAGGTATAAGAGTTGGTACTGCTGCTATTACAACCAGAGGTTTAAAAGAAGAACACATGAGTATTATTGTTGATTTGGTTGATGAGGTTATTTCTAATATCACTAACGAAGAAGTTATTGCAAAAGTAAGAGGCAAAGTCAATGAGATGATGAAGCCTTTCCCACTGTTTGCTTATTAATATTCACCTAAAAGAGCAAAGTACATTAACTTACTTTGCTCTTTTTGTTTTTATAAGATAAATTATATTACACGTCATTGCGAGGAGGAACGACGAAGCAATCTAAAATGAGATTGCTTCACTACGTTCGCAATGAAGGCATTCAAAACAAACAATACAATCTTTATTATGAAAAAACATATCCTTTTAATTGCCTTTTTAATCGCGCTAAGCGTAAACAACTTTGCTCAAAACTATAATCCGGAGATCACTACTGACGAGTTGAAAGTTACTATTGGTTTTCTCGCTTCAGATTCTCTGAAAGGAAGAAAACCAGGAACTAAAGAGATCAACGTTGCAGCCAATTACATCAAAGATAACTTTGTTAAAGCAGGATTAACTCTTTTGTTTGAGAAAGGTTTCCAGGATTTTGAGCTTATTACTAAAGCAAGTCTTGGTAAGAAGAATAACCTGTACTTTATGGGCGTTAAAGGTGTTTCTGCTAAGGATTTCACTCCTTTGGCTTTCTCAAAGAATGCTTTGTTAAATACTAAAATAGTGTTTGCAGGCTACGGACTTACAGTTAAAACTGATAGTCTGGATTGGGATGATTATAAAGGTATTGATGTTAAAGGTAAGTGGGTTATGATGCTTAAGGGCCATCCAGAATTAAGTAATAACGAGAGCAAGTTTAACGATTATGCCGACGAAAGAACTAAGGTGTTGGCTGCTGAAGATAAAGGTGCTTCGGGCGTTATCTTTATCACTCCTGTTGAGATGGATAAGGAAGATGTGTTGATGCCTCTGAATTATGATAAAAGCCCGTCGCAGGCCAATGTTCCTGTTGTAAATATTACCCGAATACTTGCAGATACTATCTTATCATTATCTAAAAAAGAGAAGATAGAGGATCTTGAAAAGAAGATAAATAAGACAAAGAAGTCAATTAGTTTTATGATTTATGAGCAGTTGCTCATTGAGACAGATGTTCAACTACAGAAGCAAGTTACAAAGAATGTGGTTGCGATGCTCAAAGGGAGTGATCCTGTTTTGAAGAATGAATATATTGTGATTGGTGCGCATTACGATCATCTGGGGATGGGCGGTTCAGGGTCAGGATCCAGGATGCCGGATACTGTGGCTGTGCATAATGGTGCTGATGATAATGCTTCGGGAGTTGCGGGCATTATTGAGTTAGCTCAGAAATTAAGTTCCGAAAAGGATAAGCTTAAACGTTCGGTTATATTTGTTGCTTTCAGTGCTGAAGAGATGGGTTTGTTGGGTTCAAAATACCTTGTGAAACATCTTCCTGTTAAAGCAAACCAAATAAAAGCCATGATTAATCTTGATATGGTTGGCCGATTATCTTTAACTGAGCCTTCGCTGATGATAGGAGGGACAGGTACTTCGGCCGAAACTGAAGATATTCTTAAGGAAATGACTCCTAAGACTACTATCCCTTTAAAATATGCTCCCGAAGGTTATGGTGCTTCTGATCATGCTTCTTTTTATGCTGAAAATATTCCTGTATTCTTCTTAACTACAGGAGCTCACGAAGATTATCATACTCCTTTTGATGATGTCGACAGGATTAATTATAACGGAGAGAAACAGGTGCTTGACTTTGCTTATCTTTTGTCAGTTAAAATTATTAATCTTCCTAAAGCTTTAACTTTTAAAGAAGCAGGCCCTAAATCTAATGGTGGCTACAGAGGTGGACTAAAGGTTACTTTGGGGATTATGCCCGACTTTGCATCACAAGATAACAAAGGTTTAAGAGCAGATTTAGTTCGTAAAGATGGCCCTGCCGAAAAAGCAGGCATGTTGAAAGGAGATATCATTACTTCTATTGACGGTAAGCCGGTTAAGAATGTGTATGAATACATGGCACGTTTAAAACAATTGCAAAAAGGACAGCTTATAAGTGTGGATGTGCTTAGGAACGGGCAGAAAGTAGTTCTTCTGGTTCAACTATAGGTATAGGCTCTTAGCCTTTTAGGTGTTTAGACTATTAGGAAAGAAAAGAGTATGTCGTCATTGCGGGCTTGACCCGCAATCCCATGTAATTAGTAAAGTCATTCCGTGCTTGACACGGAATCCCCTGAAATGACGATATAGATTATTGAAGAGACTCAAACAACATTAATTTAATAATAAAACCCATGGAAACTCAAAAGAACAATCCTTTACATAATATTACTTTAGAGCAGATCATGAACTATCTGGTTGATAATTACGGTTGGGAGTATCTGGCATCGCAAGTTAATGTTAATTGTTTTAAGAAAGATCCAAGCATTAAATCCAGCTTAACTTTCCTCCGCAAAACTCCCTGGGCTCGCACCAGGATTGAAGACATATATGTTTATTTGATCAGGAAGAATATTAACAAAAGAGCTACACCAAGAGACTGAAGTAGCTTTCTTTTCATTTTTGTTCTCTCCAAAGGAGAGTATTTTGAAGAGGTGTTCTTTTTTAATAAACTTCTTGACAATTATTCCTTTATCAGTATATGTTTTTATCATATAATAATAACTTTATTCATTATAATTAC